>JBCCLG010000753.1:0-3219 GCA_039027015.1 Acidobacteriota bacterium
ATCCTGATCCTCGACTCCTCATCGGGTCAGCTCGATCTCCAGGTGGCCGACGCGGCGGCCGCCGCCGTTTCAGAAACCAACTCCAGTCTCGCCGTTTTCGTCCCTTCTGAGGTGGATACCTCGTGGACCTCGAGCCTGCTGCGCGGGGATCTCTCGTCCCTCAAAGCGGCCGGCTCCGGGAGATCGCCCTGGGGCGCCCGGTGGATCCTGGTGGGCAGCGCAGCCCGCCAACCCGCGGGTCGCCCGCACCCCACCCTCAGAAGTCTTCTACTGTCCATGGACGCCAAATTGATCGATGCGAGGACCTCCACGATCTCGTCTCGCCAGTCGGAGTCCAATACCGGAAGAGGAGCCACCGAACTCACCGCGGTGAGGCAGGCTACGGAGCGCTGTCTCTCCGAAATCACTTACTTTCTTGAGAGAGGATGAAAAAATGTTCCGAACCACTTCTATCAGAGCCCTTTTGGCTCTTTTCGCGGCCGTTCTGCCGCTGATCGGATGCAGCACCACCGCCCCCGAGCAGCCGCCCATTACCGTGTATCAAGTGATGCCGGTCCAAGAGCCTGAGACCCCTGCTCCGGCTCCTCCGGCTCCGGCTCCGGCATTGGCTTCTGCTCCGGCTCCCGCGAATGAGGTCATCCCAGAGGACTCCCTGCCGAAGTCGGAAAAGATCGAGATTCCCGTGGTGGCATCGCCGACGATTTTGAGGGATATCCCCAAGAGGTCGCGCATCGTCATTGCGGACATCGGCGGTCCGTGCACACTGGAGCTCAAGAACGCTCTCATGACGCGGCTCGTGGACAACTCAGAATACGACGTTCTCACCCGCGACAACCTCGAGCAGCTTCTCCTGGAGACCGAAAACAACTGGTCCGGCCCCTTCAACACCAAGACCGCCGCGACGTTGGGCGAGCTGCTCGGCGCCTCGCTCTTCGTGGTTGGCAACGTGGTCTACTGCGGCAGAACAGAAATTGAAGAGGAATCCGAAAAGACTTGGCAATACAACATGCTGGCGGTTCTCCAGATTCTGGACCTGGAGACGGGCAAGGTCCTCATGTCGAGCGCCGATCAGGGCAAGTACCGCCCGGAGACCTCGCAGCTTTTGGTCCCCGCGGATCCGTCCAACAAGGTCCGTGATGCGGTCGAGGGATTTCTGGGGGACGGTGTCGAGGAGGGAGAGGTCGACAGCCGGGAAATCGAGGTGAACTTTCCCATCTTCAAGGCGGCCGAAGATCTGGCCAACGATTTCGCCGATAAATTCTTCTCGAGACCCTCCTGGGAGAACCTCGAGATGTGGATGAACAGCTATTGGCGGTACGGAGACAGCATCCGCCTAGTCAAGCTCGGACACTGCTCGAGCGCCGTCGACCTGCTGGAGGGTTCCGCCGCGAGGGAGCTGCGGATGATGCCGGAAAAGCACGTCGCCGAGTATCTGCACAACTACGGGGTCGCGCTGCTGTGCGACAACCAGGTGACGCCCGCGATGGAAAAGCTGAGATCCGCATTTCGCGTCACCTACGAGCCCACGACGCTGCGAATGCTCGACATGGCGGCCAAGGTGGATGAGTGGAACCTCGAGATCAAGATCGATGAGCAGCCCGAGATCGAGCGGCTGCTCCGGCGAGGACTCGCCTCTGCCCGGTAGGCCAACAGGCTCCGCCGCCCGCGCGGCGGGGCCTCTCAATCTGCCGCCCTATGCCGCAATGCGGAATAAATGCCGCACCTTGACGCGACCTAGCCCCTGTGGCAAGGTCTGGCCATGCGATACGTGGTCTTCAACCGCAAAGGGGGCGTCGGCAAATCCACCATCGTGTGCAATCTGGCGGCGATCCACGCCCTCGAGGGTCGCCCCACGGTGGTGGTCGACCTCGACCCTCAAGGAAACGCCACCCAATACCTGACCGGCTCAGACGCCGAGGCGCTGCAGCCCGGGCTGGCGGAGTATTTCGAGGGAACCCTGGGGTTTAGCCTGCTGCGCTCCCAGGAGGACTCGTTTCAGCACCCGACCTCGGTTCCGGAGCTCTCGGTGCTGCCCTCCTCGCCGCGCCTTCAGGAGCTTCAGAGCAAGCTCGAGACGCGCCACAAGATCTATAAGCTGCGCGATCTTCTAGACCGCCTGCCCCACTCCGTCGACGTTTTTATCGACACGCCGCCGGCGGTCAACTTCTTTACCGTCTCGGCCCTGATCGCCGCCGATAGCTGCCTGATTCCCTTCGACTGCGACGAATTCTCGCGTCGCGCTCTTTTTCAGCTGCTCGAGACGGTCGCCGAAGTGCGAGAAGACCACAATCCCAGGCTCGCCGTGGGCGGCGTGGTGGTCAACCAATTCCAGCCGCGCGCCAAGCTGCCGGCGCAGCTGGTGGCCGAGCTGCGCGAAGAGGGCCTGCCGGTGCTCGAGCCGTATCTCACCAGCTCGGTCAAGGTGCGAGAATCCCACCGCGCCCATCGGCCGCTGGTGCAGATGCTGCCCGCCCATAAGCTGAGCGAGCAGTTTCGCCAGCTGCACGCCGCCCTGCCGGGTCGCTCCTGAGCCGCAATCGGCTTCCCCCCTCCAGGCCGCTAGAAGCGCTTCCACAGGCGCAGCACCGGCCCCTCGCGCACGGTGCGAAAGACCTGCTCGAGGCGCCGAGCGTAGGGCGAGGTGGCGGCGGGCTGCTCGCAGATCGTCTCCACGGCGATCGAGGAGAGGGGCTGGAACTCCCGGGTCAGAAGGTGCTCTAAGGGCGCTAGATACTCGGTGAGCGCGGGGTAGTCGGGCTCGACCCGCACGTCGAGGTGCTTGCCTCGCCGCTTTGAGATCAGCACCGGCTCGGTGCCGCGAAACACCAGGTGGGTGGTCATGAGGCGGGGCGGCAAACGCTCCTTGACGCCCTCGATTTCCACCCCGGCCAGGCTCGCCGGATCGGCGGCGCACATCCAGTAGACGGCGTCTCGCGGCAGGCCCTTCTCGAGGTCGCGGAAGGCGCCGTGGGCGATGAACTGCAGGCCGCGCACGCCGTGGAAAAAGCAGCCGGCGAGCACCTCGCCGGAAAGCTCCATGAGGCGCAGGGTGCGGAACACCCGCGACCACTGGAAGGCCGGCAGCTCGCGCTTCAGCAGCTCGCGGAAGAGAACGCCATAGCGCCCGAGCAGCAGGCGCACGCGGTCTTTGACCAGCTCTTCCTGACCCAGAATGTCGGCCTGCTCAGCCGGCGCCTCGAGGCGTCGCCAGCGTCCGCC
>JBCCLG010000754.1:0-3214 GCA_039027015.1 Acidobacteriota bacterium
CATAATTTCGCCTTAGCCATCTGAACTTCGCCCTCCCGTCGCCACTCGAACTCTGGACTCACGTGCTTAAGATAGATGAACAACATCACCACAGCCAACGCCATGCCTAGGCCACCTATGACGCACATAATCTTCGCTACTGTTTGCATGGTGACAGCCTCCTCCCTGATCTACAGATCATGAACTTTACAAAGGGTGAACCCAGCTTACGTTGACGCTATGCGGGGCCATCCCGAACGCATCTCTCAAAGATCCTACTTGGCACCACCGCAAAGACTCCCGGCCTTCCACAACAGCTCCTCAGGTGCCGGATCAGGATCTGGTTGAATGAAACCGCGGCAGAAGGCGAAGGCCTCGCCTATGGAAGTTCAACCCGCAACCTTCGATCCAGAAGATCCCGAACTCAAGACGCTTAAGCAGCCTTGGACAATTTCTAACCCTCTTCAGTGGATTCATGGGCTCCCATCGCTTATATATTAGGCCTGTTCAGAAATCTACGACTATCATTATAGAACAATTCTCCCCAGAAGCCGCACCTCTCCCGGGCGGACCGAGCCCCGGACCGCGCTGTGAGATTCGCCAAGTCCTTTATTTCTCATGGCGGAGCCCGACTCCGAAGACCGTGCGGCAAAGCCTCGACTAGGCGCAAAGAGCGGCACCCACATACCTCGCAGCCCCGGCCATCGCCTTGGGAGGCCTCCTCGGCATCGACCGTCGCGCCCGGGCTCGCTTCTGGCTCCCCCAGCTGCTCACGGCGGCTCATCACCGCCTCGCGGCGCGATCGATTCGAGAGAATCCCGCAGTTCCGGATCCGAGCGAAGCGGCAAGGCAGAATGCGGTGGGTGAATCGCCGCACGAACACCAAGCCCGAGGTCCGGCTCGCCCGCCACTGCCTTCCCGTACGGTATTTCTACGGCAGACCACTTCTCCGCCGTCGGTCTCAAGTAGACGGCCGTTGCTGATCGCAAAGCGATGCGCGTTGTCGCCTGACGCCTGTTTGGGGCGCTACGACAAAACGCTGAGTAGCTCGAACTGTAGGCACACGATGGGCATTTCCGGCGTCGCTCTGCGAGCGATTTGCGCGCATTCCCGCTCGAAGAAATCCCAGTGCTTTTGTTGCCAAGACAGCAGCGATAAATCCCCTTCTCCTTCAAGTGCCGCGTGCTCTTCTGTGACTTCGGAGAAAGGAACGACCTCCGCGAACAGGACGCGCGTAACGAGCCGAGGCGAGCCGGATGAATCTATGACGATCTCGATGTCACCCGCCTGAGGCAAGCCAGAACCCTCCGCTTCATAAGACCAGACGAGGGCAGATGTCCCCCGCTTCTTGCCGGACCTTATGAGCCCGATCAACTCTGCTTCCAGCGCAGGTGAATCGCCATATGCATCGAGCCGAACAGGCCCCTCCGGCAGAACGACTCCGCGACGCTCCAGTTCAGCCGTCACAGAGCCCACATCCGGCAGCCTCGTCATTTCCTGTTTCGCCTCACGTCCTGAATATTGGGCAGGGCGATGGCCGAGTCCGGCGTTGGTTGCGGGCTATGCGCCCTCAATCGACGGCAGTGATGCAATATATGGATATTGGGCCTCCCACCGTCCATAGATGTACTCCGACCATCTCAGGACCGCTTCTCGGTGCTCCGACGCCGACTCGGACTCCAGAACGTCTGCCACAGTGATCTCTGAAGCTTCTTCGGGCGGATCCATCCAAAGGAACTGATCCTTATACCTCGTCAGATCTTGCTTCACTTGCGACAGCTCGCCTATCGATTTGCCCAGCTCAAAGAAGCAATACAGGCTGGCTAGGTGAACGTTCGCTGAATTGATCGTTTGAGCACTCTCGTAACCCGGATGCTGCAGCGCGTAGGCATCGACCGTCAGCGCGTGCACGGCCATATATTGAGGATTCTCGTACTCCCGGGCCAAAACCTCACCGAACTTCGCCCAGCAGCCGGGTGAGGAAACGAGGTATTTGTGGAGGGGCCCGTCGACTTTCTCGGTCTTCAGGCCGCACGCGATACAGATCTCTGTTTCCATGCTGTCTCCGAAGGGAACGACCGGGAGCGCGAGAGCCTGGGGGCTCTCGCTGGGAGCAGCGGAGCCCTGAAGCAACCCGCCTAAAGCCGATTCAACCACATAAGAACCAGCGCCCCCCGCAGAGACCACGCCACCGTCCTCACCCAATTGCTCAAGACCAGCATCCGATACGCGTGATGCTCAAAGCCGAGCGCCAGCTCGCGATGCCTGGGCACCTGGAGCAGCGCGGTCGCCATCCAGACTACCCCCACCAGCGCTAAACCGAGCCACGCCTCGCCTTTCGAGACCGGCAGCCGCCCGTGGCTGACCAGGGCCATGGCGGTGAAAAGCTCGGCGAACATCAGCGGAATCACGATCACGGTGATGCGCTGGGAATGACCCGCGTGGTACGCGCTGAAAGCGGCCTCGCCGACTTTGTTAAAGAGCGGATATTGCACCACCTGGACGGTCCAGATGAGGCCGATGAGGGGCAGGGTGGAGGCCGCCTGGGCGAGGAGGAGGGTTCGGGTCATGAAAAGGTTTCCATCGCTCGGGGAGCCTGGTCGTCTTAGGCGGGCTCGAGGGATTTGCTGCCGCTCGGCGCCGCGCCCGCCGCGGCGCGCTGGCCGCGGCTTTGAACCGCGCGCTTGCCCAGACGCGCCCACAGGTGGCGGGCGGCGGCGGAGCCGCCGGCGGCGGCGGCCAGGGCGCTCTGGCCCGGGAAGACGGAGTCTCCCACCAGCATGAGGCCCGGCCAGGACGGCCTGTAAAACGCCCCCCAATAGCCGGCGAGTCCGGCGTGGCGGGGCACGCCGCCCACGAGGCCGTGCCGCCGACCGGTGAAGCGCTCGAAGGTGCGCGGCGAGCCGGTGGTCTCAAAGACGGGCTCGTTCCACCAGTCGGGGGCGTAGTGCGTGAGGCCCTCGCGCATGCGATTTTGGATTTCGGCGATGTAGGCGCCCTGCCCCTCGGAGTCGAGCGCCAGGAGCCTATCCATCGGCACGTGGGTGGACACGGTGAGGGTGCGCATGCCCTCGCCCGCGCGCTCGGGCTCGTGGGCCGAGGAGAGGGACGCGAAGAGGTGACGCCCCTCGAGAAAGGAGCTGTCCGGCTCCTGCACGATCTCGAGGTGGTGCGCCTTGGGCGACTCCCCCTCGGGCGCGCGCAGGACGCGGTAGAGCATGGCCGCGCCCCAGCC
>JBCCLG010000755.1:0-3208 GCA_039027015.1 Acidobacteriota bacterium
CCCGGCCGGGCCGGGCCAAAAAGGTCGAGCTCGGCTGGCCGGTTTCGACCCTGACCCTGCGCCAGGACGGCGAGGAGCGCACGGTCACCGCCCGCTGGCTGATCGACGCCTCCGGCCGCGACTCCTTTCTGGCCCGCAAGCTCGATCTCAGGCGCTCGGTGGAGGATCACCCCACCGCCGCCATGTACGGCCGCTGGACCGGCGCCCGCGATCTGGACGGCCGGGAGATCAACGGCGGCGACCCGCGCTCGGCGCGCCTCGACCCGATTTCGGCGTCGCGCCGGCTGGCGACCAATCATTTCGTGGGCTATGGCTGGTGGTGCTGGGTGATCCCGCTGTCGAACGGCAACACCAGCATCGGGGTGGTCTACAACAAAGAGCTCTATCAGCCGCCGGGCGAGGGCTCCCTGCGCCAGCGCTACGAGCGCTTCGTGCGCACCACTCCGGGCCTGCGCGATCTGGTGCAGAACGCCGAGGTCGACGGCAAAGACTTCATGGCGCTCCCGGATCTGCCCTACTACTCGGAGCGCTACATGGACCGCGGGTGGGCGCTGGTTTCAGACGCCGCGTCCTTCCTCGACCCTTACTACAGTCCTGGACTCGACCACGCCTCGATCTCGATCTACGCCACCGCCCGTCTGGTGGAGAAGGATCTGCGGGGTGAGCTTTCGGGCGACGCCCTCGAGGCCGAGGTGGCGACTCACAACCGCGCCTTCACCACCTCCTACCGGCGCTGGCTCGAGGCGCTCTACGTCGGCAAATACGAGATCCTGGGCGACGCCGACCTCACCCGCTGCGCCTTCTTGATGGATACGGCGCTCTACTATTTGGGCGTGGTCACCCCGATCTACCGCGACCTCGAGACGATGGGCAACCCTCTCTTCAGCCCGGAGCAGGTGCAGGGCACCCTGGCCTGGCGCTTCATGCGGGCGTTCAACCGGCGCCTTCAGGGGCTAGCGCGCTTCCGCCGCGAGGCCGGGCTCTACGGCAAGAACAACATCGGCCTCAAGGCCTACTCCAAGAGCTTCGATCTCGGGCCCCGAGCCGCCGTGCCTCACCTGCGCCGGGCGGCGGGCATCTGGCTGCGCCTCGAGTGGGAGCGCGTTTGGCACCGGGCGCGCGGCGGCCCGAAGCGCGCCCGAGGCGGCGCGCTCACCGAGCCGACCTCGACCACGGCGTAGAAGAAGGAGAGGAGGAGGGGCCGCCGGCCTCAGCTCTTCAGAAAGTCCGAGTAGGCGCGGCCGGCGGCCTGGCCCGAGAACGCGACGATGCGCATGCCGAGACCCGAGACCCTCTCGCGCTCGGGCACGGTGTGGCGCACCACCCTGGCGCGGCCGAAAACCGGCGCCCTCTCGGATGGCAGCTCGAGCTCGAAGCCGAGCTCGGTGCCCTTGGGCGGCCGCTGACCCGTCTCCACCAGGAGGCCGGTGGCCGAAGTGTTGCGCGCCACGGCCTCAAAGCTGCCGAGGTGCGGCAGCTCGAGCCGAGTCGGCACCGTCGACGGCCGCCGCGGGGCGACCCTCAGCAGCGCCTTGACGGTGGGGGCCAGGAGGCGCGGCGCCTTCTTTTTCGAGATCACGCGGTTGATGCCGCGCCCCACGAAGCGCAGGGCTTCGGCGGCGTTCTTGCGCTCGCTCACCGCGACCAGACCGCAGTGGCGCGACGCCGTGCGCGGCTCGCGCAGAGCGAGCAGAAAGTCCGCCAGAGCGAGATCCGGTAGAGGATGCGAGAGCACCACCAGATCGATTGAGCAGGGGCGCAGGAGATCGAGCGCGCCGCGGCCGCCCGGAAAGCGGTCGACGTCCCAGGCGGGATCGAAGGGCGCGATGCAGCGCAAGAATTCCTCGTGGCTAAAGCCCACGGCGAGGATCGTCGTGGGCCTCGAATCCGGAGCCGTCGACGTCTGATCTGTCGGCGTCCGGCCTGGCGACGTCCGGGACGCTGAAGGCGAGGAGGAGAGGGTGCCCGACTCGGCCTCGGGGCCTCGGGGTACGGGTGGATCTTGGGCCATGAAAGCGCTCCTGAATGAGCGAGCGGAAAAAAACTCGGACTAGCGCCCCAAGCATAGCACGCCCGGCGCGCTTCTCCAGGCTCGGGCGCAGCGCCCAGGAAGCCGCGGCGAATCGTTAAACCCTGGGAATTCTAGGAGGGCCGACGCCCCCTGATCTCGCCAGCCGGGCCGGCAGACCGCACCGCCCGTAGCGTAGGATGAGAGCGATTCCTTTCACCTCGAGAGCCCGCCATGAAACGCAAGCTCGCCCTTCTGACCGTTTTATATTTCGTTCAGGGTCTGCCCTACGGCTTCCAGTCTACGGCGCTGCCGATCTATCTGCGGTCCCAAGGCATGGACCTGGTGCGCATCGGTTTGGCCAGCGCCCTCAGCCTGCCCTGGATGCTCAAGGTCGTGTGGGGGCCTCTGGTCGACCGCTTCGGCTCCCCCGCCTTCGGCAGGCGCCGCACCTGGATCGTGCCGCTCCAAATCGGCCTGGCCATCGCCTGCGCCGCCGCCGCCCTGGTGCGACCGGAGGAGGGCCTGATGCCGCTCCTGCTGCTGGTGCTCGCCATGAACCTTTTCGCCAGCACCATGGACGTGGCGGTCGACGGCCTGGCGGTCGACGTTCTCGAATCCCGGGAGCTCGGCTACGGCAATATCTCCCAGGTGGTGGGCTATAAGCTCGGGATCCTCACCGGCGGCGGACTGCTGGTGGTCGCCAGCGGGCGGATCGGCTGGAGCGGGCTCTTTCTGGCGATGTCGACCCTGGTTTTTCTGGCTCTGGCCGTGACCCTGACCTACCGCGAGACCGAGCCGGCGGGCGAGGAGAGGCGGGCGAGCGCCTCCGTGGGCGAGGTCCTGCGCAGCCTCGCCCGCGCCATGCGCCAGCCCGGAGCGGGCTGGATCCTCGCCTTTATCGGCACCTACAAACTGGGCGAGACCATGGCCGACGCCATGTTCCGCCCCTTCCTGGTGGACGCGGGCTTCACGCCGGAAAAGATCGGCCTGTGGATCGGCGTATACGGCCTTCTCTTCTCCCTCGCCGGGTCTTTTTTCGGCGGCGTCGCGGCCAGCCGCTTCGGCATCCTGCCGACCCTCGCCGTCGCCGCCGTCCTGCGCGCGCTGGCGGTGGGGGGCGAGTTGTGGCTCTCGATCGTCGGGCCCACGCCGGGCCGGACGATCGCGGTGATCGCCGCCGAGCAGACCTTCGGCGGC
>JBCCLG010000756.1:0-3198 GCA_039027015.1 Acidobacteriota bacterium
CGGACGGCGGCACAATCAACCGCATCGCCCGCGACCTTCTCAACCCGAAATCATCCGGCTAAGCCCAACCAGGGGAGCCTTCGTGCAGCAGCAGCGCGCCGTGGTCGGCACCGCCGGCCACATCGATCACGGCAAAACCAGCCTCCTCGAGGCTCTCACCGGGGTGGACTGCGACCGATGGGCCGAAGAAAAGGCCCGCGGTATCACCATCGACCTCGGCTTCACCCATATGCAGATGGGCGATCTGCAGGTCGGCTTCGTCGACGTTCCGGGTCACGAAAAATTCCTCCACAACGCCCTCGCCGGCCTGGGCGGCATCCGCCTGGTGCTTCTGGTGGTCGCCGCCGACGAGGGCGTGGAGCTGCAGACCCGCGAGCATCTGGCGATCTGCGAGCTGCTCGAGATTCCCCGCGCCGTGGTCGCGCTCACCAAGAGCGATTTGGTGGACACCGAGATGCTCGAGCTGGCCCAGCTCGAGGTCGCCGAGCTGCTCGAGGGCACGCGCTTCTACGCCGACGCGCCCATCCTGCCGGTTTCGAGCGTCACCGGCGACGGCCTCGAGGCGCTGCGCGACGCCCTGGCGCGGGAGGCGCGAAGCGGCGCCGCGCAGCAGGAGGACTCGGACTCTTTTCTGCGCCTGCCCGTCGACCGCGCTTTCCAGCTGCGCGGGCTGGGGGCGGTGGTCACCGGCACGCTGATCGCCGGCCGGGTGGAGCCCGGTCAAAGCGTGGCGGTGATGCCCCGCGGAGTCACCGCCCGGGTGCGCAGCGTGCAGGTGCACGGCGGCGAGCGGCCGCGCGCCGAGGCCGGAGAGCGCACGGCGGTGCAGCTGGTGGGAGTCGATTTAGAAGATCTCGAGCGCGGCGAGCAGCTGGTGCGCCCCGAGAGCGTGCAGCCTTCGACCCAGATGGCCGCGCGCTGCCGCCTGCTGAGCGACGCGCCGCTCAAGGCCATCGAGGGCTGGACCCCGATTCGCCTGCATCACTTCGCCAGCGAGGTCACCGGACGCATGCGGCCCCTGGACGGCGACGGCGCCCTCCTTCCCGGGGGCGAGGGCCTGGTGGAGATCCGTCTCGAGAGGCCGGTGGTGGCGGTGCGCGGCGACCGCTTCGTGGTGCGCCGGCCGTCGCCGGCGGCGACCCTGGGCGGCGGCGTGGTGCTCGATCCCGCGTGGCGCCGTCGGCGGGGCGCGGAGGCGGCGCGCGCCGCCTCAGGCCTGAGCCAGCCGGAGACCTCCCTCGAGCTGTGGGTGGCGGAAACCGGCGAGCGCGGCGTGAGCGCCGCCGAGCTGGCGCCGCGCCTGGGGCAGAAGCAGAGCGCCGTGGCCGCGGCCCTCGACGCCCGGGTGAGCGACGGCAAGCTGCTCCGCCTGCCCGCGGGCAAAGCCCCCCGCTACGTGGATCCGCCGGTGGTGCCGCGGCTCATCGAGCGGGCCCGGGAGATTCTGAAGCGCTTCTTCGCCGAGGATCGCCTGGCAACGGGCATGCCCAAGGCCGAGTTCATCGCCCGCCTCCTGCCCGAGCGCGCCAGGGATCTCTCCGCCGTCTACCTGCGCTTTCTCGCCGACGCCAAGGTCGCTGCGGTGAGCGGCGACCTGGTGAATCCGCCAGGCCGCCACGTGGAGGCCCAGCTCACCGGCGACGAGCAGAATCTCTCCAGCCGGCTTCTCGCCGCCATCGAGGCCGAGGGTCTGACGCCGCCCTCGCCGCCGGAGCTGGCCCGTCAGCTGGGCGCGAAGCCGCAGATTCTTGAGGGCGTGCAGACCTATTTGATCCGCCAGAAGAAGCTGATCCGCCTGCCCTCGGGCCTGATCGTCTCGGCCAAGGCCTTCGAGGAGATGCGGCGGCAGCTCGAGGAAACGGGCTGGGAGCGCTTTGCCGTGCCGCAGTTTAAGGATCACTTCGGGCTGTCGCGCAAGTGGGCGATCCCGCTTCTCGAGCAGCTCGACTCGGCGGGCGCCACGCGTCGCTTCGGAAATGAGCGGCTGATCGTGACCCGCCGGCAGGAGAGCGAAAAGGAGGCCTCCTCATGACGAACGCTGAGTCCGCAGCTCCACAAAAAGACGGTCCGCGTCGGGTAGCGATACTCGGAGCCTCGAGCAGCCGCCGCAAGTTCGGCAACAAGAGCGTCAGGGCGCACGCCCACGCCGGCTGGGAGGTGGTGCCGGTGAATCCCAAGGCGGCCGCTTCGGGTGAGACGATCGAGGGCCTTGCGGCCGTCGGGTCCTTGGTCGAGGCGGGCCCCCTCGACCGCATCAGCGTCTATTTGCCTCCCGCGGTCGGCCTGGCCGTGCTGCCGGACATGGCCGCTACCGGCGCCGGGGAGGTTTTCTTCAACCCGGGTTCGGCGGATCGCAGGGTGCTCGAGGAAGCTCGGCGACTCGGTATCGCGGCGATCGACGCGTGCTCCATCGTCGAGCTGGGGCTTTCGCCTTCTCAGTTTCCTGACTGAACGGGAGTCCTGGTCGACCGTGCCTTCGCTGGCGGCGGCGTGGGTCCTGCGCGCGGCCCTTCGAACTCGCTCGGCCATCCGCCGTGCCGCCGGAGTTCTTGGAGGAAGTGGACCCGTCTCCGCTCCGGGTCTTCGTTCGGATCGGCGCCTGTCGCAAGTCGACTCCTGCGGGTGGCTCCAGGCCCTTCTCCAAAGCTGGATCCTCCTCGCTCGGACAGCTCAGGGCCGTGCTCGGATCCCCCGCCGCCCGAGTCGCTCCGGCGGCCTCGGCCGTTCCGGAGATTTCGAAGAGGTAGTCTCTTCGCCCTGGAGTCCTTTGGACTCGGCTTTGGGTTCGGGTCACTCGACCTTCTTTGGCCCCTGGCAGGCCGCAGCCTTTTTGTGACGGTGGCCTCCGAGGGTTGTCCGGGGACCTCTCTAGGAGACAGTGTCTCGACTCCGAGGAAGTCGGGTGGTTTCGAAGGCTGGATCCAGTTTCCTGGCGAGAATGAGCGTTTCAGCTGATGACCTGCGTCCGCCGTTCTGTGCAGGCAACGCTGAAGCTTAGAGCTGCTTGAGGGAAGGATCCTTGTCGCTATCTTCGGGCTTGATCGAAGAAAATAAGGTAAAAACTTGTATATTGTACAGTGTACGTTGATTTTTAGATTTTGGTGAGGTACTATTCCGCGTGAATAGGCAAGGCAGACGCGGCTCGGACGAAACGGGCCTCTGCGATGACTTGAAAATAGGCAAGGTAAGGCTATGCCC
>JBCCLG010000757.1:0-3182 GCA_039027015.1 Acidobacteriota bacterium
GGCAGCTCGAGGACGATCTCGAAAGCGGCAGGCCTGTAGTATCCTTGCGCCTCGCCGCCGCCTTCGATGCCTCCCACCCTTGAAACGAAGAGCCGCCGAGATTTCCGCGGCGATCAGGGCGGATGGGTCGAGGCCCGAGAGCCCGCCACCGGACAGCGAGAGACCAAGGGGAGATCATGAATCGGAACGAGCGCCCAAGCTTCACGTTTCTGGGCCATTCAACGGTGCACTGCGAATTGCCGGACGGCAGGGTCATCCTGATCGACCCCCTGGTGCAGAACAACCCAGCATGCCCTGACGATTTGAAGAGCTTCGAGCGAATCGACGCGATCCTGATCACCCACGGCCACTTCGACCACATGCTGGACGCGGTCGAAATTGCCAATCGATACAAGCCGGAAATCGTCGTCGCTAACTATGAGATCTGCGAGTGGCTCAAGAGCAAGGGCGTCGAGAACACTTCGGGGATGAATATCGGCGGCAGTCAAGAGGTTCTGGGCACCCGGGTGACCCAGGTCATGGCCCATCACTCCTCGGCCATCCTGGACGGTGACCGGCTGGTCAACGGCGGCTCCGCGTCGGGCTTCGTGGTCGCCCTGCCCAACGGCTATACCTTCTACCACGCGGGCGATACCGCCCTCTTTTCGGACATGAAGCTGATCGCCGATCTCTATCGGCCCCACCTCGGCTTCCTGCCGATCGGCGACGTCTTCACCATGGATCCCCAGCAGGCTGCTTTGGCGTGCAAGTTCGTGCAGGTCCGAGAGGTCGTGCCGGTCCATTGGGGAACGTTCCCTCTGCTCACCGGAACCCCCGAGAAGCTTGAAGCCGAGCTGTCGAATCTGGGCGTCAACTGCAAGGTCATTACCCTGCAGCCCGGCGATCGCTACCCGGGCGCCTGAGGAGTTCATGCCGACCAGCACCGTAGAGGACTACCTCAAGGCCATCCTGCTCCAGGAGCAGGCGCTCGGTGCCGGCGCTCTGGTGACCATGGGGCAGATCGCCGGCGCCCTCGAGGTCGCGCCGGGCACCGTGACCGCCATGGTCAAGGGCCTCGAGCGCGACGGCCTTGTGGAGTACGAGCCGTATAGCGGCGTTCGCCTCTCGGAAACGGGCCGCCTGGAGGCCGCCAACGTGCTGCGCCGGCATCGACTGACCGAGCTCTTTCTGGTCGAGATCCTGGGCTTCGACTGGTCCGAGGTCCATGAGGAAGCCGAACAGCTCGAGCACGCCATGTCCGCCAAGCTGATCGACCGCATCGACGCCCTCCTCGGCCACCCGACCACCGATCCCCACGGCGACCCGATTCCGGACCGCCAGGGCGATCTGCGCTCCCGCGAGGTCTGGCCGCTCACCGAAGCGCCGGTGGGTGAGTCGGTGCGCATCGCCCGCGTCAGCGACCAGGAGGAGGCCTTTTTGCGCTTTGTCGAGCGTAAAGGACTGCGCCCGAGCACCTCCATCGTGGTCACCAGCCTGGACCCGATAGCCGATGCTGTCACCATCGTCCCGGCCGGTGGCGACTCGATCACGCTGGGCAGCGAGGCTGCCGCCAAACTCTTCATCGAACGAACCGATTAAGCGTCGAACGAACCCAACAGGCTCCGAGGAACTCTCATGAAGCGTCGTCATCCCTCTCTGTCTTGGCTGATCTCCTCACTCACGCTGGCTCTCGTGCTGGCGGGCAGCGTTTCGCCGGCCGTGGCCAAAAAGGAAAAGAAGCAAAAGGAATCTTTTCTCACCGGCCAAGTCAAGAACCAGGGCGGCGACAAGCTCAAGGACGTTCAGATTCAGATCGTCACCTCCGAGGGAGAGATCCTCGGAGAGGCCGCTACGGACCGCAAGGGCAAGTTTGAGATCAAGATGCCGGCCGGCCTCTACGTCGTCCACTTTACGGCGGCAGGCTACGCGCCGTTTCAGGGCGAAGTAGAGCTCAAGAGCGGGGAAGGGCACGAGCTGTCGGTCAGCCTGCTCGACGAGGCGACGGCCCGCCGCAACCGCGCGATCGACGCCTTCAACGCCGGCGCCGACGCCCATCGAGAGCGCAATATGGACGTCGCCCTGGCGAAATTTCAGGAGGCCGTGGAGGCCGACCCCGAGCTGACTCAGCCCTATCTGGCCCTCGCCGACGTCTATCTGCAGAAGGGGGACGCCCCCGCGGCGGTCCAGGCGATCGAGCGCTTCCGCGAGCTGGACCCCGAGAACGAGCAGGGCAAGAAGCTGGCCTTCGAGGCGTATCGGCGCGCGGGTAAGAAGGACCAGGCCACCGCGATGGCCAAGGAGATAGGCGCCGAGGAGGACTTCTCCAAGGACCTCGCCATCGGCATCTACAACGAAGGCGCCGTGGCGTCGCAGCAGGGCGACTCCGAGAAGGCCCTGGCGAAATTCCGCGAGGCCGCCGAAATGGACCCGAGCCTCGCCCAGGCCCGCGCCGGGGCCGCCGCTATTCTCTACAACCAGGAGAATCTCGCCGAGGCGCTCAGCGAGGCCGATAAATCGCTGGCGGTCGACCCTCAAAACAAGCAGGCTCTGCGCATCCGTTACCTGGTTCTCGACGCCCAGGGCGACCTCGACCAAGCCTTCCCGGCCTGGGAGGCCTATCGCGCGCTCGACCAGGCCGGCGCCGTGCAGCTGCTCTACACCCGCGCCGACCTCGAGTTCCAGGCCGGCCGGGTCACCGAGGCCCGCCGAGCCCTCACAAAAGTGCTGGAGGTCGATCCCGCCTACGCGCGCGCCCACTACACCATGGGCCTGACCTACACCTCGGACGATCCGGTCAAGGCCAAGGAGCATCTCGAAAAATTCCTCGAGCTGGCTCCGGAGGACTCCGAGTCGGCAACAGCGCGCGAGATCCTTTCGTATCTCTGAGGACGCACCCTCTCATCACTCCACGGAAGGAGACAGGCGATGACGCCCCAGACCCGCTCCAATCAACCGCCGCCGAGGCTTTCCGCCGGGCCGGCTCTCCTGCCGGTCCTGTGCCTTCTCGCGGCCCTCGCCGCCGTGCCGGCATCGGCCCAGACCTCTTTTGAGCTGACGCCGTTTCTCGGCTATCAATTCGGCGGTACGGTCGAGGAAGACTTCGACGACAACGACTTCGATTTCTTCGACGACGTCGACGTGGAAGAAAGCGAATCCTTCGGGGTGATGCTCGGCATCGGCGTGGGCCGCTACGGTCAGGTCGA
>JBCCLG010000758.1:0-3174 GCA_039027015.1 Acidobacteriota bacterium
GCGGGCGCCGGCGATGCGTGCATGCCGGGGCGCGGGTGGCCGGGGAGACCCAGCGCGGCGCCGCGGCCGCTCGTCCCCGGCCTCTGCGCGGCGCCCGCGGCGGGGGGGCCTGCTGCGGAGCCGTGGCCCGCTTGGCGCTTGGGCCGCGCGCGGAGCCCTCTGGGCGCCTGGCCCTGGGCCTGGGCGGCACCTTCCTGGTGCGCGACTTGATGAGCAGCTTCCTCTACGAGGTCGCCTCGATCGACTGGGTTTCTTTCGTCATCGGCTCGATCGTTCTGACCACCGTCGGCCTCTTGGCCTGCTTCCTGCCGGCGCGTCGAGCGAGCCATATCGATCCGATCGTCGCGCTGCGACACGAGTAGAGCGGGGTTGATGATGTCCGCTTCTCGAGACCTCTGCCGTTAAAGGAGGCAACACGAGACTTGGAGGCGGACGTGACGAGATCAACAAGACAAAAGAAGAAAACGGATCGGGCTGTTCAGGACCCAGCGGGCTCGGTGGTCGGCGTGCTGGCCTGGCTCGCCTGGACGCTGCTTGCGCCACAGGTCGCCGCCGGGGCAGATCCGGTGCCGGTCGGCGCCGAGATGCGCGTCAATCAGGTCACCGCGGGTCGTCAGCAAAACGCGACTCTCGACGCGCTGGCCGACGGCACTTTCGTGGTGATGTGGGAGGGGGAGGACGGCGACGGTCGGGGGATCTTTGGCAGATTGCTCGGCCCGGGTGGTCTGGCTAGCGGGAATGAGTTTCTCGTCTCGACCTCGACGGCTGACGATCAGGTCGACGTGGATGTCGCCACGCTCCCGGGCGGGGACTTCGTCGCCGTCTGGAAGACCGACGCTTCGGAGCCTTTGATCTCGAGCCGCCGTTTCGATTCGGCCGGTCTCCCAAGCCCCGAAGTCGAGGTCTTTCCGCCGGCTTCCCAAGTCGACGTTTTCGAGCCCGAGATCGAGGCCGCGAGCGACGGGAGCTTCGTGGTGATTTGGGAGTCCTACGATTTGGCGTCCTCGTCCGGCGATATTCGCGGGCGCCTGCTCAGCGGTGACGGCCTTCCCAGCGGCGGCTCCTTCGACCTGCTGGCCGGGGGCTCCGACAGGGTCTTCTCGCCGGCCGTCTCTTCCCGTCCGAGCGGCGGCTTCGTGCTCTCCTGGAGCCTGGACAGCTCCACTCGGGAGCTTCGAGGGAGGAGCTACGACGAGCTCGCGGCCCCCGTGGGTCAAGAGGTGACCCTGACCACCGGGCAGACTCTCGATCCTGGGGTGGTGGCCCTTGACGACGAGAGCTATCTGGGCTTTTGGAGCACCAGCGCGGAGGGTCTGAAGCGCCGCCGCGCCGAGACCGACGGCAGCCTGGATGGGGAGATCGACGTTTCCCCCGGCCCAGGCCCGCAGCTGCAGCCGGCGGCGGTACGCCTGACAGGCGGGCGCGCCGCGCTCGCGTGGCGCGAATCTGCGGCCGGCCAGCCGAGGAGGGTGAGGCTCCAGATTCTCGGGGCTTCCGGCGCCGTTGAGGGTGAGGTGATTGTCGACGAGACGCCGCTCACCCTGTCTCAACCCCGGCTGGCCTACGACGCCCTGCGATCGCAGCTCGGGGTCGTTTGGACCCGTCGCGGCGGACCGGATAGCGATCAGGAGGAGGTCTACCTGATGCGCTATGCCCTCGACGTTATTTTTGCGGACGGCTTTGAAACCGGAGACACCGCGGCCTGGGCTCCCCCTTGATCAGCTAGCCGCCTCGGGCGAGTCGGTCTCGAGGAGGGCACCGGCTGCGGCCAAGAGGGGCGTCGTCCTGGCAGTACCTTCCCCGGTGGCTCGACCCTGGCCCCTGGACCGGTCTTATGCTCGGCTGGCTTCCCCTAAACCTAGGTCCTGGTCGTCGTAAATGCCGTGGCCGAAGCCGGTGGCGTCGTAGCCCGCGCAGACGTTGCACGCATCATCTGCGCTGTCACGGTCGGCGTCACCCTGGGAGGGATCGGCGGAACGGCCAATTTTTGATCGACCCCCATTACGGGCAGGTCTCGCAAAGGTGCTGCTAGATTTCTCTAGACAGATGTCCTTGGAGAGTGGCTTAGGATGTCTTGGGTCGCCGTCAACTTTCAACGGCCAGAGGGACGACCCCGGCAGGGCGGGGGAGAGGAGGAGGAGCAACGAGGCGCAGAGGTGTATTGGCATCGTGTATCTGATGCTTTTTGACAACACTACTGCAGTTATACTCGGACGTCACTACTCCGCTAGGGTCAACGCATGCCCGGCAAGAAACCTAGTGGCGAAGCATAACCGTTCAAGGGTAAGCTCTACCAAGAGGTTGCGTACCTGCATCTCGATAAACGCGAAGCGCTAGCGGCACGTGCCGGGCTCAAGCGTTGTAGCAATGCCGAGATCATCCGGCGGGCGCTGCGGGCTTACCTGGTCGTGGAGGACTAGAAGCCCATTTCCCACTACAATCTGGAGGTAGATGATGAGCAAGAAGGAGCCTCATACTTCAGACTCCCAAATTACAGAAAAAAATCCTGGCGATTCGAGTCCCGAGCATAGAGCTGGTGGATATGTTCCACCGCCCCCGCGAAATCCCCCGGGAGAGCAGGAAGGTGACTGAGCTGACGGATCCGGCTGATGCATCCAGGGCTAGATGTGCGAGCGTCGACAGTGAGAAAATACCCGAGATAGAGGAAGGGTACCGCGCGCATTGCGTCAAAGCGCATCAACAAGCGCAAGCCGACTTCGATAAAACAGTCCTCACTCTCTCGGGTGGAGCCCTCGGGCTCTCGATTACGTTCGTCGAGAAGATAGCCTCTCCAACAACTTCTCAGTTTAAGTGGCTGCTCCTTGCAGCCTGGGCTGCATGGTTGCTGAGTGTCTCGGCGGTCCTTCTCTCGTACTTCTTCAGCATCAAAGACCTCTGGCATCTGATAGAACAGATCGACGAAGGAGAAAAGATCGTCAAAAAACGGTGGTATGCTCACCTTACCGTCTCCTTCAACGTACTTGGAATGGTGACGTTCATTTTTGGCGTTATAGCAATCGCTGTGTTTGCCTACCAGAACGTCAATTAGCACCCGAAACAGAAAGGAATAGCAATGACAAAGAAGGCTGTCAAGCCCCCAACAAGGCCAGTGAGCCGACCGAGTCCTAAGACCACTACCGACTACGGATACGTCTCGCCGCCGCCGAGATCGCC
>JBCCLG010000759.1:0-3167 GCA_039027015.1 Acidobacteriota bacterium
CCGAGGAGATCACCAGCCGCCTCTCCGAGGTGCGCGCCTTGAGGGTCGTTTCCCGGCGATCGACCGGCGATCTCTCGGGGCAGGACGCCGATTTCGTGCTCGAGGGTTCGGTGCGCTGGAACGCCGCCGAGCCCGAGGGCGCCCGGCGCGTGCGGGTCACCCCCCGCCTGGTGCGCGTCGCCGACGGCACCCAGCTGTGGTCTCGGGGCTATGACCGGGTGATCCACGATCTTTTCAGCGTTCAGTCGGAGATCGCCAAGGAGATCATCCGCCAGCTCGACATCGTGCTGGTGGAGGGTGAGCGCCAGGCCCTCGACTCCCGCCGAACGGAGAGCGTGCCGGCCTACCGCGCCTACCTTCAGGGCATGGAGCTAGCCGGCCGCCGCAACCCCACCTCGAGCCACTGGCGTCAGGCCGTCGAGCGCTTCGAGCGCGCCGTCGAGCTCGACCCGGGTTTCGCCCTGGCCTGGGCGGAGCTCTCCAAGGTCCACTCGCTGGTGGTGCAGCTCGAAATTCAGGGCAGCAGCCGCGCCGAGGCCCTCAGAACGGTCGAGCGCGCTCTGGAGATCGATCCCGACCTGCCCCAGGGGCACCGCGCCCTCGGCTATTACCACTACTGGTGCCACCGCGACTACGACCGGGCGCTGGCGGCCTTCCGGCGGGCCGCCGAGGGCCTGCCCAACGATAGCCAGGTGCTGGGCGGCATGGCCTTCGTTTGGCGTCGGCTCGGCCGCTTCGAGCAGGCCCGAACCGCCCTCAGGCGAGCCCTCGACTACGACCCCGACAGCGCCTGGCTGGCCTCCGAGCTGGGCGACACCCTGCGGCGCATGCGGCGCTACTCCGAGGCGGATCCCCACTACGCGAGGGCCATGGAGCTCGAGCCCGGGGAGCCCTCGGCTTTCCAGCAGCGCTGCCTCAACGCCCTCCAGTGGCGGGGCGATATCGAGCGCTGCCGCGAGCTGCTCCAAAGCATGCCGCAGCAGAACGCCACCAGCTCGAGGCTGGCCTGGTACCGCATCGATATGCTGACCGACCAATGGCAGGCGGGCCTCAGCCACCTGGACGGCATTTCGGCGAACCTGCTGCGCACCGACGATAACCGCATACCGATCGAGTATTTGCGCGCCAGGGTCTACACGAGCCGGGGCGAGAGCTCCCGCGCCCAGCCCCTCTTTGCCGCGGCCAGGCGCAAGCTCGAGCGGCGGCTGGAGAAAGAGGGCGAGGATCCGGCGCTGCTGCACGGCCTCTCGCAGGTTCTGGTGGGGCTCGGTGAAGACGAGGCCGCCCTCCGCGCGGCGCGCCGGGCCGTGGCCCTGATGCCGGTTGAGCAAGACGCCCTCAGGGGCGCGGCGCTGCTGGTCAACCTGGCGTCGGTCCACGCCGCGCTCGACCAGGCTCCCGAGGCCGTCGAGCTGCTCCAGCGCGTGCTTTCGCTGCCCGGCGACCTCTCCCCTCACAGCCTGGCCGTCGAGCCGCGCTGGCGACCGATCGCCGAAGATCCCGCGTTCATTTCTCTGCTGCCCGGCTAGCGTCGCTCCTTGCGCTGAAAGGGCTCCGCCAGCTGCCACTCCGAGCGCGCGAAAGCGCGGCGGGCCACGCCTTTTTCCCACTGCAGCAGCGCCCCCTCGAGATCGACCAGCACCTGGTCCAGCTCGCGGATCGACTGGGCGACCTCGCCGAAGCGGAAGGTGTCAAATACCTGGCGAACCGAGGCCAGCTCGGCCGGCGCGCGGTGCAGGGAGGCCATGCGGGATTCCAGCTCGAGCCGCAGGCCATAGCGATCCTGATAGAAGGCCTTGAACGAGGTGCAGATCCTGAAGAGCACCTGGGACTTGCGCTCCACCGCCTCGAAATCGTCGTACCAGATGCCGTCCAAGTGCAGGACCTCGCCCAGCTCCGGCAGCAGGATCGCCAGCACTTCGTCCACCAGGGCGGTGAGGAAGAGCGCAAAGTCGGCGTCGAAGAGACACTCGATGCGCCCCTCGCGCTCGATGCGATCGGCGATCATCTGAAGCAGATCCGACGGCACGATGGCGCCGCGCACGTAGGTGTCGAGGCGACGCACGGCGTTGTAGAGATGCTCGGTGATCTCGACCTCGCGCCGGAATTGCCGCACCAAAATCTCCTGCTCGCTGCGCGCGCCGTCCAGCCGGTAGATATTGCGCGGATCGCTGGCGAAGAGGTGGGCGAAAATCTTCTGAAGCTCGGTGTGCACCATGCCGATCGACTTGGCCAGGCGCTTGCGGAAACCGTCGAGCCCGGGCCGACGCGAGCGCCTCTCGAGCCCGGCGCTTACGCCCACCGCGTCGAGCAGCTCTTCGATGCCCTCGATTTCCCGGCCGACCCGGCCGCCGAAGAAGGTGCGCACGTCCTCGCGCGCGGCGTGCAGTTCGGGCACCGCCGAGCGATAGGCCGCGAGATCCTTCATCACCCGGCGCAGGTCGCCGCACACCGAGAGAAAACTGCGGGCGATGCCGACCAGCTTGTCTTGCGAACAGACCAGCAGCTCGCGGTTGGTGCCGGTCAGGTGGTCGAGGCGCGAGATGATCTCGAGCAGCCGGCGGCCGAGAACGTCCTGACCGGCGATCTCGCGCAGCAGGGTCGACTCGGCCAGGAAGGACGGAGCGTCGAGCACCAGCTCACCCCCGGAAATGGGGATGACCAGGCGGCGCGTGCTGTATCGAGAGACTTCGGGCAGCATAGGGATCTCGGACTTCCGAGAGCGCCCAAGCGTACCACCGCGCGGCGGGCGATTCGGCCGGCCCGCGCTTTGGTTTTCTGCACCGAATCCGGCCCTCTAGCGGGTCGGTTCGGAGTCGCCCTTCTCGGAGCCTCCGGGCATCTCAAGGCCCGGAGGAGGCCCCAGGATTTCCTTGAACACCCCGGCTCGGGCCAGGCTCGAGCCGCCGCTGCGCAGGTCGCGCTTGAGGGTCCGCGCGAAGCGCCGACGCGTGCGGCTGCGGTGCCTCGAAAGGGTTGGCGGACTGGGCGGCTCCTCGGGCGGAGGCGGCAGGGTCAGGTCACCGCGCCGATGCTCCGCCGGAGTCCAGCGGGTCTCGCCGGGCGCCTGGGTCAGCTCCCAGGGCGTCTGGGAGACCTCGTCGGCGCTCTGCCGGTGCTCGCCGTCGGTTAAGGAGTGCTCTCCGGCAACCCTGCGCAGCTCGCTC
>JBCCLG010000760.1:0-3163 GCA_039027015.1 Acidobacteriota bacterium
CTCGCCTTCGATACCGACACCGCCCGCGCCTTCCACGACGAAGATCTCGACGTCGACACCAATTTCTGCGCCATGTGCGGGCACGCCTGGTGCAGCGTCAGAATCTCCAAAGAAATTCAGGAATTCGCCTCCGGCAAAGACGAGGCCTATTCCTGGAAGAAGGCGAAGGTGTCGGACGCCTTGACCGATGAACAAAAGCAGATTCTGGAGCAGCGTGGGGTGCTCTCGCCCGATGAGATCCACCGGCTGGCCTCCAAAACAGCCCTGTCGGTGAGAGCCAAGAGCACCGGAAAGGCGACCTGCCACAGCGATTTTGTGGAGGCGCCTGAGGCTCAGAAGATTCAGGCCGAAAAGGGGATCGAGGCCGGCGGCTGAGCGCCTGCTCGGGTTTAAACTGCCGCCATGCGAAAGGCAGCAGACCAGACTTCTCACGGGACCAGGACCGCCGCGGACCTCTCAGGGTGCGTGGCGCTCCTGGGCATTCAGTCCGACGTCAACTCGAGCTTCCTGCGCGGAGCCCGGGAGGCGCCGCCGCGTATCCGCGCGGCGCTTCACGACGGCGCCTCCAACTGGACCTCCGAGAGGGGCCTGGACCTCGAGAAGGAGGAGCGCTTCGTCGACGCGGGAGATCGAGAGATCGAGGAGACGCCCGAGGGCTATCTCGAGATCGAGAAGCACCTGGAGGAGATCCTCCAGGCGGGCGCTAGCCCCCTGGTGCTCGGGGGTGACCACGCGATCACCTATCCGCTGATGCGCGCGGTGACGCGGCGCGTCGGTGCGCCGACGATCCTCCAATTCGACGCCCACTCGGATCTCTACGACGTCTTCGAGGGCAATCGCTACTCCCACGCCTGTCCCTTCGCCCGCATCATGGAGGAGGGCCTCGCCAGTCGCCTCGTGCAGGTTGGGATCCGCACCGGCAATAGCCTGCAAAGCGCCCAGGCCCGGCGCTTTGGGGTCGAGGTGCACGAAATGCGCACCTTTGGCGCCGACTCCTTCGATCCCCGCCTCGAGGGCCCCGTCTACATCTCCTTCGACATGGACTGCCTCGATCCGTCCTGCGCCCCGGGGGTTTCCCACCACGAGCCCGGCGGACTCACCGTCCGCGAGGTCGTGAGCGTTCTGCATCGAATCGAGGCGCCGGTGATCGGCGCAGACATCGTCGAATACAACCCTTCGCGGGACGTGCACGACATGACGGCGCGGGTGGGCGCGAAGATGGTGAAGGAGCTGGCCGCGCTGCTGCTCGCTCGCTAGAGCTAGCGATCCGATCACCAGACGGTGGTGATCTCGCCCTGGGGCGCCTGCAGGGGCTCGAGTCCGTAGAAGAGCGGCTCGGCGCCGTCAGTTTCCACCCAAATGAAGCCCTCGGCGGCGCGGGTTTCGCCTCGGTAATTGGCGTACAGCCTCACGCGACGAAAATAGCCCCGCGGGCGACCACCGCCTCCGACGGCGATCTCCACGTGCACACGCACTTCGCCGCCGTTGATTTGGAGAAGCTCGTAGCCGGCGTAACGACTGTTTGCGCTGAGCGCCGAGCCAGCCTGCGAATAGCCGCTGTCGAGAAGGGTCTGAAGACTGAAGTTGCGGTCCTGGTCGCGCAGGAGCATCATCCGCGAGTTGAGGTGGATGCTGAGCAGCGCGCCCGAGGCCAGCAGGCTGACGATGGCGATCGTGACCACCAGCAGAGCGTAGCCCCGCTGGCCGGGCGCGGTCGGGGCGGCTTGACGGCTCACCACCACCTCACCCGATCGCTGTTGCCGATCCGCCGCGCCAGCAGCGTGAGATCGAAGGTGCGCACCTTCCACCGCTCGGCAGCCAGCTGGCCGCCGGCTCTGCGCCGGCTCAGGGGAGCGGTTTCACGGTGCCTGATCTCAATTTGAACCGCTGAGCGGCTGAGGCCCGTGAGGCCGCGCCATCGGAAGCTTTCGACGTTGTCGAGCACCAGGCGCTGACTCTCCGGGTTGAGCTGACCCGGCGCATACGTGATTCTCGAGAGCTCTCCGCGAACCAGCTGGTAGGCGATGCTCCCACCCGAGCTGTCGCGCACCAGACGCAGGGGCTCGCTCGAGATCCAGGACCCGGCCCAGCCCGTGGGCGTCAGATAATTCCTCGAGTTGCGAACGTCGGCGCGCAGCTGATTGAGCGCCAGCTCCACGGACATATCGATCTGCCGCTGTCCGGAGTTGGCCATCATCGCCTGGGAGCCGGCGATGAGCTGAAACGCCAGCCCTAGGGCGAGGAGCAGCAGGGAGGACGCGATCAGGATCTCCGGGATGGAGAAGCCCCCCCTCGAGACGGTCCGCTCGCGGCAGGGGCCGCGACCCTCAAGAGCCGTCACGGGCGCCACAGGCGAAGCTCCGCGGTGCGGTCGAAATCCTTCTTGCCGACCCTGTAATTGACCCGCAGCGTGACCGCGTAGAGGCCGGCGGTGGCCAGCGGCTCGACCTCGGCCTCCACGGTCAGGTTGGTCAGCGGCAGGTCGGGGGCGCACATCGGGCTGAGGGGGTGAACTCCGCGGGTGAGCGGCAAACTCAGCCCGGCGCGCAGGCCTTCGTACTGGCCTTCCAGGCAGTGCTGGGCACTCTGATGGGCAGAAACGCGGGTGTCCCACACGCGATATTGCGTCAGCAAAGCCACGGAAGACGTGAGCGCGATGCCGAGGATCGCGAGGGCGATGAGCGTCTCGAGCAGTGAGAAGCCGGGCTGTGCGGACGGGATCTTCATGGTTTCCAGGCGGGCCTCATCGAGAGGCTCCTGCCATTGTACGTCCAACTGCCTTGACAAGACTGGAGGCCGTAATTATCATTCAATCCGGATTGACGGATAGAGCGCTGGGCGCACAAAACACCGACGGCAAAATCACCGCACCAGAACCATGGAAAGACCCGCCATTCTCGAACGCGCCGGCCATCTGGCCGAAATGACCCGCAGCAGGCTTCTGCTCGCGCTGGACGCGCACGAGCTCACGGTGGGCGAGATGTGCGCGATCCTCCAGCTCCCCCAAAGCACCGTGAGCCGCCACCTGAAGATTTTGGCCGACGGCGGCTGGGTAGAGAGCCGCCGCGACGGCACCAGCAACCTCTATCGGCTCGCGTCGCTCGACGAAACGTCCTCCACGCTCTGGGCCCTGGTGCGCGACGAGATTACAAAGACGGCGGAC
>JBCCLG010000761.1:0-3159 GCA_039027015.1 Acidobacteriota bacterium
AAGAAGATGATCGTCGGCAGCACCGAGAACGCGAACTGGAAGCCGAAGCCGGGCCAGGGCGAGCTCGAGTCGACGAAGAAATGCTCGGCGTTGGCCAGATTGCCGAAAAGAAAAGCGGCGCCGTCTACCGACAGCTCGAGAAATAGCTTGACGCCGGCCGAGAGCGCCTCGAAGGACTTGCGGCCGTCGATACCGTCCGCCCACAGCTTCCCGAGGCCCGCGATGATCAGCAGCGAAAACGCCCAGCGCCCCACCTGCTCGTGGCGCAGCCGGACGTTGACGGCCAGCACTAGGGCCGCCCCCAGGGCCAGCAGCCCGGGCGCGCCGGTGGGCGCCGCGGCCTTGGCGACCGCCACGCCGCCGGCCGCCACCGCGAGGGTCAGGAGCCAGGTCGCCGGCGCCGGCAGCTGGCGCTGGCGAAAGTCGCCCTCAAAAAGGTAGAGCAACACCAGGAAAACGAGCGCGAACATGCCGATGAAGGACGGCTGGCCCTCCGAGAGGATGATCACCGCGAAGAGCAGCTGAAGAGAGACGCCCAGCACCACGGTTCTGAAATTGACCGCCCTGCGGTTCTTCGAGAAGACATAGGCCAGGCCGAGCAGCACCAGCAGCCCGAGCGCGCTGATCAAACGTTCCATCGCGATCCTCCAGGCGTCCACGCCGGTAAAGACATCGAGGCAAACATCGCGGCCTGAGGTTACCGCGCTTTCTCCTCGGCCGCGCGGGCTGGCACGACCCGGCGTTTCGTATACTTTGCCGCGTGGCTCCGCGCTTCGACCTCGACGCCAAAACCCTCGACCTCGCCGTCGCCGACCTGCTCGATTCGCAGCTTGCGCGCAGCCTCGGCTTCGCCAATCGAGGCGGCCTCGAGCGCATGTGGCTCGGCCAGGCGATCCATAGCCAGTACCAGGAGAGGGCCCTAGAGACCGACCCCACCTACCGCCAGGAGGTGAGCCTGCGCCACACCTTCGAGCATCGAGGCTGGCGGATCAGCATTCAGGGCCGGGTCGACGGCGTGCGCCGCCTCGAGGGCGGGCGCCTGCGCCTCGAGGAGATCAAGTCCGTGCGCCGCGGCGTCTCCCTCGCCGCTCCGACGCGCGATCTCTACGAGCGCCAGGCGTCGCTCTACGCCTGGCTGTGGAAGCAGCTCCACCCGGACGACGAGGTCGAGGTCGAGCTGGTGCTGATCGAGATCGGCTCCGACCACATCGAGCGAGTGCCGGTCGAGATCTCCATGAAGGTGATGGACGCGACGGTCTTTCGCCGCGTCAACGGCCACCTGCGCACCTTCAAGGCGCGCCTCGAGGCCCGCGAGGCCAGGCGAGGCGCCAGCGAAGCCCTCGGCTTTCCCTATCCCGAGAAGCGGCGCGGCCAGGACTCGATCATCGAGGGGGTCGCCAGCGCCCTCGAGCATCAGGAGCATCTGCTGGTCGAGGCCCCCACCGGCATCGGCAAGACCGTCGCCAGCCTCTTTCCGGCGGTGCGCTACGCCCTCGCCAACGATCAGCGAATCTTCGTGCTCACCGCCAAGACCCTGCAGCAGGAGATGGCCACCGCGGTGGTTTCTCTGCTCAACCGCGAGGGCGCCTTCCGCTCGCTGCGCATGCGCGCCAAGTCCAAGATGTGCGCCAACGACCAGATGATCTGCCACGAGGAGTACTGCGGCTTCGCGCGCGAGTACTACCTCAAGATGCAGAACACCAAGGTCGTCCCCAGGCTGCTCGAGCAGCACGAAACCCTGCTGCCCGACGTCATCTTCAGCGAGAGCAAGCGCGCCGAGGTCTGCCCCTTCGAGGTCAGCCTCGAGCTCGGCCACCAGTCGCAGGTGGTGGTGTGCGACTACAACTACGCCTTCGATCCCTACGTGGCGTTCTCGGAGTTCTCGGAGGAGGCCGATCTCTCGAACACCGTGCTGGTGATCGACGAGATCCACAACCTGGTCGACCGGGGCCGCCGCTACTACTCGCCCCAGCTCTCCTCCCACGACTGCCGGCGCGCCGCCGAGGCGGTGGCGATGGGCGGGGCGCCGATCCACTTCGAGCTCGCCGACCTCTGCCTGCGCCTCGAGAAGCTGATCCGCAACGAGGTCGAGGATCTGCAGCCGATGAACGGCGAGGTCTCCTGGGCGCTCGAGAGCCGCCTGCCCGAGGACACCCTGTGGCTTCTGCGCCCGCGCTTCGACCGCGCCTTCGTCGACTACCTCGAGCACCGCCGCGAGACCAAGACCCTCACCGCCGACGACCTCTTCGTGCAGCTCTACTTCGATCTTCTGCGCTTCTTGAACTGCATGATCCACACCGACGAGGCCTTCTCCCATTTCCTGGAGCGCGAGAACGACGACTACCGCTTCCGCATCCTGTGCAAAGACCCGAGTCGCTTCCTGGGCCAGGTGATCAACCGCTGCCACTCGGTGATCGGCCTCTCGGCTACTCTCTCCCCGGAAGAGTTCTACCGCGATCTGCTGGGATTCGATCCCCACCGCACCTCCACCCTGCACGTCGGCAGCCCGTTTCCCGCCGAGCATCGCCGCATCGTCATCGACTCCACGGTGGCCACCGCCTATAAAGACCGGCCGTCCAACATCGGGCGCATCGCCGAGCGCCTGAGCGAGTTCGCCGACGCCGTGCCCGGCAACACCCTGGCGCTCTTCCCGAGCTATCGCTTCCTCGCCGACGTGGCGGGTTCCCTGCGCCTCAGCCGTAAGAGGCTGCTGGTTCAAAACCCGGGAGACGGCGACCGCCAGCGGGAGGACATTCTCGACACCCTGCGCACCGCGATCTTCGGCGACGTTCTGCTCCTCGCCGTGGCCGGCGGCGTCTTCGCCGAGGGCGTCGACTACCCCGGCGACGTGCTCAAGGCCGTGGCCGTGGTCGGCCCCTGCCTGCCCGCCCTGAGCCTCGAACAGCAGCTGCTCAAGCGCTATTACGACGAGCGCTTCGAGCGCGGCTTCGAGTACGCTTTCGTGGTCCCCGGCATGACCGGGGTGGTGCAGGCGGCCGGCCGCCTGATCCGCTCACCGGAAGATCGCGGGGTCATCGTGCTCTTCGACAAACGATTCTTGTGGGGCACCTACCGCCGCCACCTGCCCCAGGAGTGGCTGCCGGAGGACGGCCGCGCCGGCTCCCTGGTCGGCGATCCCGGGCGCGAGGCCACCGACTT
>JBCCLG010000762.1:0-3156 GCA_039027015.1 Acidobacteriota bacterium
CCCGGCCTCCGCCTGCGCTTTTTCGAACCAGCGGATGGTCTGGTCCAGGCGGCCCTGCCCGTAGATCTTGCGGAATCGCTTGGTGGAGGGGTCGCGAGGGCTGCGGAGAGCCTTCAGCCGCTCTTCGATATATGACTCCGTGAGAGCGAGACCGCACTTCTCCGTGATGCAGTACCGCCATTCTTCGTACGTGTTGGGAATCATGGTTGAACTCCGAGTTCCAAGGTGCCGCGGAGTCGGCTCACGCGGTCCGGGACAGCGCCCCTGCGCAGGCCCATCGCGGGGAGCTTAAGCGCAAGCGACTTGCAGGTGCAAATCCAGCGGCGGATCCAGGGGCCGGCGAGCAGCGGGGCGACGACCCCTCCGCACGCCTAGCCCCCACGTCCTGCCCGAGAGGCGCACCCTCTGGCGGACAAAGGCAAGGCTCGCTGCCGGCGACGCCCGACTTGGCGGTGAAGCGATGGCCGAATCTACCGACGACCCCTTAACGGAGATATCGACAGCGCGCCGCCTTCACCTGCGGAGCCGCCGACGAGCGCCCGCGGGACCCAAGGCAACCTCCCGCGGGACCGACGACGGCGGCCGCGCTGGAGGCCGCGGGGAGGACCTGTTAAGAATAGGCCTCCTGGCACAAGGTCTCGACCCACCTGTGGGTCGGCGGCTTTTTGGACCGCATCCACGGGCGCGAGCGGCTACCCTAAGAACTCGCCGCCGCCCACCTGCCGAGCTTGAGCCGGGACTCGACAGGCACACCACCGCACCTCGGCAGCGCGCCTTATCCACGGGCTGCGCCCCACACTTCGCCGGTACAGAGCTTATGAAATCAAAACAACCGCTGATTCTCCTGATGTCCCTACTCTTCCTCGCTGCCTGCACCGACGGCACCAAAGAAGGCGCCGAAGACGACAACAACCCCCTCTTGGCCAACTGGGAAACGCCGTTCGGCGCCCCGCCGCTCGAGTCCGTGGAAGCGAGCCACTTCCTTCCGGCCTTTGAGGAGGCGCTCGCCCAGAACACCGCCGAGAGCGAGGCGATCGCCACCAACTCCGAGCCGCCCACCTTCGACAACACGATGCTCGCCATGCAGCAGTCGGGAGTCGCGCTGGGCCGCATCACGGCCGTATTTTCCAACCTGGCCGGCTCGGCCTCGAGCGATGAGATTCGCGCGATCCAGCGCGAGATCACCCCGCGTCTGGCCGCCCACGGCGCCTCGATCACGCTCAACTCCGACCTTTTCGGCCGCATCGACGCGCTCTACCAGAAGCGTGACGAGCTGGGCCTGGCTCCCCAGCAGGCGCGCCTCTTGGAAACCGCGCACGAGGACTTCATTCGCGCCGGCGCCCAGCTCGAGGGTCCGGACCGCGATCGATTCGCCGAGATTCGCTCCTCCCTGGCGGGCCTCTACACCCAATTCGCCCAGAACGAGCAGGCCGACCGCGAAGCCTGGACGCTCGAGCTGAGCGCCGAGGACATCGCCGAGCTGCCCGACTTCATCGTGTCGGCCGCGGCAGGCGCGGCGGCCGATCGCGGCCTCGAGGGCCACGTGATCACCCTGGCCCGCTCCAGCGTCGAGCCGTTCCTGCAGTCCTCACCCAACCGTGAGCAGCGCGAAACCGCCTGGCGCGCCTGGACCCAGCGAGGCGACAACGGCAACGCGTCCGACAATAAAGAGATCGTGCGCCAGATTCTGGCCCTGCGCCTGGAGCAGGCCAAGCTGCTCGGTTTCGAGACCTTCGCCCACTACCGCACGGCCGGCACCAGGGCCGGCACGCCGGAGGCGGCCCAGTCGCTGATGGAGCAGGTGTGGTGGCCCGCGCGCGAACGCGCGCTGGAGGAAGCCGCCGACATCGAAAAGCGCATCGCCGCGGCGGGTCTCGACCACGAGCTTGAGCCCTGGGACTGGCGCTTCTACACGCAGCAGGTGCGCGCCGAGCGCTACGACCTCGACGAAAGCGAGGTCAAGGCCTATCTGCAGCTCGACAAGATGATCGAGGCCATGTTCTACGTGTCGAACAGGCTGTTCAACATCTCCTTCGTCGAGCGTGACGACATTCCGACCTACCACCCCGACGTGCGCGTCTGGGAAATGAAGAACCCCGCCGGCGAGAGCCAGGGCCTCTTCTACGGCGACTTCTTCGCTCGCCCAGGCAAGCGGGGCGGCGCCTGGATGTCGAGCTTCCGCCCGCAGAACGGCATGACCGGCGAGCTGCCGCTCATCCTCAACAACTGCAACTACAACAAGCCGGCCGACGGCGGGGCCGCGCTGCTGTCGTTCACCGACGCCGTCACGCTCTTCCACGAGTTCGGCCACGGCCTGCACGGTCTGCTCTCGGACACCGAGTTCCCGTCCCTGGCCGGCACGTCGGTCGATCGCGACTTCGTGGAGTTCCCGGCCCAGCTCTACGAGCACTGGCTCTCGCAGCCCGAGGTCCTGGAGCGCTTCGCCCTGCACCACGAGACCGGCGAGCCGATGCCGCCGGAGCTGCTCGAGCGCGTGCTCAACGCCACGAAGTTCAACCAGGGCTTTGCCACCGTGGAGTTCCTGAACTCTGGCTTCGTCGACCTGGCCTATCACCTGAATCAGGATCCGGCGTCCCTCGAGATCGACGCCTTCGAGAACGAGGTGCTGGCCAGCCGGAAGAACCTGGAAGATATTCCGATGCGCCACCGCTCGACCCACTTCCTGCACACCTTCGCCGGCGAGGGCTACTCCTCGGGCTACTACAGCTATCTGTGGGCCGGCGTTCTGGACAACGACGGCTTCGCCGCCTTTGAGGAGTCCGGCGATATCTTCGACGCCGAGCTGGCGCAGAAGCTGTACGACAGCGTCTATTCGGCCGGCGATAAGGAGCCCGCCATGGAGGCCTACGTCGGCTTCCGCGGCCGCGAGCCGGAGGTGGGCGCCCTGCTGCGCAACCGCGGTTTCATCTCGCTGACCGTCGACGCCGACCAGCGGAGCGAAGACCTCCGCCGCGCCGAGGCTGCCGCTCAGGTCCAGTAGCGGCTGCCGCTCAGGTCCAATAGCGGCTGCCGCTCAGGTCCAGCAGCGGCTGCCGCTCAGATCCAGCAGCGGCTGCCGCTCAGATCCAGCAGCGGCTGCCGCTCAGATCCAGCAGCGGCTGCCGCTCAGGTCCAGCAGAAGAGGCGGCGGGCCGG
>JBCCLG010000763.1:0-3152 GCA_039027015.1 Acidobacteriota bacterium
CGCGCTGACCTTATCGGCGTCCGAGACGTCGGTGTGCACGAAGATCGCGCCGTCGCCGAGCTCTTCGGCCAGGGCCTCACCGCGCTCGGCGTTGACGTCCGCGATCACCGCCCGGGCGCCGGCCGAAACCAGCTGGCGCACGGTCGCCTCGCCGAGGCCTGAAGCGCCGCCGGTCACCAAAGCCACGCAATTTTTAATATCCATCGATCGATCCTCCGTCGGGTGGGGTCGTATTCTGGTCAGGGTTCAGCTGGAGATTCGGCAGCGGACCGGGCCTCGCGGCCGCCCGCAGAGCGGGGCGGCGGGCGCCGGATTTCGCGCAGGGGCCGTAGAGTACACGAGCCGGCGCGGCGCGCCGCGTTTGGCAAGCCGCGCCCTCGGTTGCTACAATTACCGCCTGCTTTCCGCCTTTCCGCGTGGAGCCAGCCCGGGTCCAGCAGGCCGGATCCGGCGGTCTGGATTCGAAGCGGCAGTCGGGCGACGACAGAAGGAGACTCTATGGCCAAGCAGGCCGTGCTCTACAACGAAGAGGCGATCCTCACCCTGGACGCCCTGACCCACATTCGAAAGCGCACCGGTATGTATATCGGTCGCATCGGCAACGGCACCAACCCGGACGACGGCATCTACATCCTGCTCAAGGAAGTGGTCGACAACGCGATCGATGAGTACATCATGGGCGTCGGCAAGCGGATCGAGATCACCCGCGAGGGTCCGCGGGTCACGGTGCGGGACTTCGGTCGCGGCATTCCCTTAGGCAAGGTGGTCGACTGCGTCTCGAAGATGCACACGGGCGGCAAATACAACGACGACGTCTTCCAATTCTCGGTCGGTCTGAACGGCGTCGGCACCAAGGCGGTGAACGCCCTGTCGGACGACTTCGTGGTCTGCTCGTGGCGCGCCGGCGAATTCAAGCGCGCCCGCTTCGCCCAGGGCCGCCTGCTCGAGGAGCAGGACGGCGCCGAGCGCAAGAAGAACGGCACCTTCGTGGCGTTTACGCCCGACGCCGAGATCTTCGGCGACTACTCCTGGGAAGACGACTACATCGAGCGCCGCCTGCGCTACTACTCCTACCTCAACACCGGCCTGACCCTGGTGTATAACGGCGAGACCTTCAAGAGCCGAGACGGCCTGAAGGATCTGCTCGGTGAAGAGCTGGGCGAGGAGGAGCCGCTCTACGACATCGTGCATCACCGGCAGGACAAGCTGGAGTTCGCCTTTACGCACACCAACAACTACGGCGAGAGCTACTTCAGCTTCGTCAACGGCCAGCACACCTCGGACGGCGGCACCCACCAGAGCGCCTTTCGCGAGGGCGTCTTGAAGGGCATCAACGAGTTCGCCAAGAAGACCTTCGCCGGCTCCGACGTGCGCGACGGCCTAATCGGCGCTGTGGCGGTGAAGATCCAGGAACCGGTTTTCGAGAGTCAGACCAAGAATAAGCTCGGCTCCACCGACGTGCGCTCGTGGATCGTGGCGGCGGTCAAAGAGGCCGTTCACCTCTGGCTGCACAGGGACGCCGAAACGGCCGAGCGGGTGCTGCGCAAGATCGAAACCAACGAGAAGCTGCGCAAGGAGCTGCAGGCGGTCAAGAAGAAGGCCCGGGAGCGCGCCAAGGCCACGGCGATCCGCATCCCGAAGCTGATGGACTGCAAGGTGCATCTGGGCTCCAAGAAGGATCGCGCCGAGGAGTCCACCCTCTTTCTCACCGAGGGCGATTCGGCCGGCGGTTCGATGGTGCAGTCGCGCGACGTCGACACCCAGGCCATCTTCTCGCTCAAGGGCAAGCCCCTCAACTGCTTCTCCCAGAAGCGCGACGCGATCTACAAAAACGAGGAGCTCTACAACATCATGCGGGCCCTCGGGATCGAGGAGTCGATCGAGGATCTGCGCTACAACCGCGTGGTGATCGCCACCGACGCCGACGTCGACGGCATGCACATCCGCAATTTGCTCCTGACCTATTTCCTGCGCTACTTCGAGGAGCTGGTGCTGCGCGGCCACGTCTACATTCTGGAGACGCCGCTCTTCAGGGTGCGCAATAAAAAAGACACGGTCTACTGCTATAGCGACCCGGAGAGAGTCGAGGCCGAAGAGCAGCTGCGCGGCGCTGAGATCACGCGCTTCAAGGGTCTGGGCGAGATCTCGCCCAGGGAGATGGACCTCTTCATCGGCGACGCCATGCGCCTCGTGCAGGTGCGGGTGCGGGCCATGGGCGAGGTCACCAAGGCCCTCGAGTTCTACATGGGCAAGAACACCCCGGCGCGCAAGGACTTCATCGTCGAGAACCTGATCACGGAAAGCGCCTGACGTGCACTCGGCTGGACTGCGCGACGCTGTTTATATCGCCGTCATCGGTGACATCGTCGATTCTCGTTCGTTGGCGGATCGTGCCGATGTCCAGCTCGAGCTTGAAAAGACCCTTGCCGGGCTCAACGAAGCCTATGAGGACGTGATCGCGTCGAGATTCCTCGTGACCCTCGGTGACGAGTTTCAAGGTCTTCTCGAGGTCGAGGCGCGGATTTCGGACGTCTGGTGGTGGATCCAAGATCGCCTCCGTGAGCGGATCGAGGTGCGCTTCGGCTTCGGCTTGGGTCCCCTAGCCACGGCGCTTAAGCCCGAGGCCTTGGGTATGGATGGGCCCTGTTTTCACGCCGCGAGGCAAGCCCTCGATGCGAGTCGGGATAGCGGCGTTCAGATTGCGTTCGGCGTGACTGGCGACGCCAAGCTGACCCAGTCTCTGAATTCCCTTGCCGGTCTGCTGGACAGTACAACTCGAGGCTGGACTTCTACTCAATGGGAGACGATCGCAAAGTACCGAGATCTGCGTTCTCAAACAGCCGTAGCTAAAGAGCGCGAGGTCTCTAAATCGACCGTCTATAGGGCTTTGGTCGCATCTTCGGGTCTCGAATGCCTCCAAGCCTGGGCAGGCTTTGAGCTGCTCCTCGAGCGTTTGGCTCGGGCCTGGAGCACTCGTTTTGAAGAAGAGACTGCCGAGACGGATCGGCAGTGACTTGAGCAGACACAGAATGCGCAAACCCTTCAAGTTGCACGTATTGATGCAACTTCTCAAAAGTTGCACGTATTGATGCAACTTCTCAAAAGTTGCACGTATTGATGCAACTTCTCAAAAGTTGCACGTATTGATGCAA
>JBCCLG010000764.1:0-3148 GCA_039027015.1 Acidobacteriota bacterium
AGCCGATCGAGGCCGTGACCGACACCTTTGTCTTCCCGGTCTACCTGCTGGCGATCGCGGCCACCAGCCTGCGCTACGACTGGCGGATCAGCCTGCTGGTCGGCGTGGCGGCGTTCGTCCAATATGCCGGGCTGGTGCGCTATACGGTGTGGCAGTACCTCGAGTCGCCCCTCGGCAGCTCGGCCTTCGCCGCCGAGTTTTCCTGGCCGCCTCAGATCGCGCGCCTGATGCTCCTCGCCATGGCCACCGGGCTGGCGACGGCGCTCATCGTGCGGGCCGAGGAGCAGCGGCTGCTGTCCAATCGCGATCGCCTCACCAATCTGGCGAATCGAGGCTTCTTCGACGAGAGCATGAGCCGCCTTGGCGCCCTGGCCTCGCGCTCGGGCGAGTCGGTGACCGTCGCCATGCTCGACGTCGATCATTTCAAGCGCTTCAACGACACCTACGGCCATCAGGCGGGCGACGAGGCCCTGCGCGCGGTGGCGCGGGTGCTCGACACCTCCTTTCGCAGCACCGACCTGGTGGCGCGCTACGGCGGCGAGGAATTCGCCGGCATCTTTCCGGCCATGAACCTCAAAGACTCAGCCCGACGGCTCGAGCAGCTGCGGCGGGCGATCGAGAAGATGCCGATTCGCCTCGAGGGAGGGCGCAAGGCCTCCGTGACTCTGTCGATCGGCGTCGCGGTCTGGCCCCAGGACGGCCGCGATCTCAAAGAAGCGCTGGCCCTCGCGGACGAGCGTCTCTACCTCGCCAAGAACGGCGGCCGCAATCGGGTGGTCGCTTCCTCGGCCCCGCAGCCGGACGCCGGATCGGCCGCGGCGGCGTCCGGCGCGCCGCGGCTGGCGGAGAGCTGAGGGGATGGCCGCGGCCGCAGGAGACTCCGAGAGCGTCGCGGGAATCGGCCGTCGCCGCCTCACCGAGATCTTCGCCGGCGGCGCCGCGGGGCGAACGCCGCGGGTGCCCACCTCCTGGAGTGAGCTGGAGCGCCTCGCGCGCAAGGTGATGTCGCCCGAGGCCTGGGCCTACGTGGCCGGCGGCGCCGGCCTCGAGAGTACCCTCGACGAAAATCGCCGGGCCTTCGAGCGCTGGCGCATCGTGCCGCGCATGCTGGCGGCCGTTCCGGCGGTCGACCTATCGACCGAGCTCTTCGGGCGCCGGCTGCCTGCACCCCTCTTCCTCTCGCCGGTTGGGGTTCTCGAGCTGGCCCACCGGCGGGCGGATCTGGCCGTGGCCGAGGCCGCCGCCTCGGCGGGCGTGCCGATGATCTTTTCCAACCAGGCCTCGGTGTCGATGGAGAAGTGCGCCGCGGCCATGACGGCGCGGGCTGGCGCCGCCGCGCCGCGCTGGTTCCAGCTCTATTGGAGCACCTCCGACGCCCTGGTCGAGAGCTTCCTGCAGCGCGCCGAGGCGTGCGGCTGCGAGGCTTTGGTCCTCACCCTCGACACCTCCATGCTCGGCTTCAGGCCGCGGGACCTCGACCTCGGCTCGCTGCCCTTTCTGCAGGGGCGCGGGCTGGCCCAATACCTGAGCGACCCGGTTTTCCGCGCCAGCCTGAACGAGCCGCCCCCGGCCTCCTCGCCGCCGCCGCCCCGCCCCGTTCTGGGCCCCGGGACCGCGGTGACGCTGCTGCACCAAATCGCCCGCTATCCGGGCACCTGGCGCGAGAAGCTCTCGGGCCGGCCAACGGCGGCGGTGCGCCGCTTTCTCGCCACCTACTCCCGCCCGAGCCTCGGCTGGAGCGATCTCGCCTGGCTCAGGGAGCGCACCAGCCTGCCCCTGGTGCTCAAGGGCATTCTGCATCCCGAGGACGCGCGCCGCGCCCTGGATCACGGCGCCGACGCCGTTCTGGTGTCGAACCACGGCGGTCGTCAGGTCGATGGCTCCCTCGGGGCGCTGGCCGCCCTGCCGGCGGTGGTCGAGGCGATCGACGGCCGGGCGCCGGTGCTTTTCGACAGCGGTGTTCGGGGCGGCGCCGACATTTTCCGCGCCCTCGCCCTGGGCGCGACCGCCGTCGGCCTCGGGCGGCCCTACGTTTACGGCCTCGCCCTCGCGGGCCGAGAGGGCGTGCGCGACGTATTGCGCAACACCCTGGCCGACCTCGAGCTGACCCTGCTGCTCGCAGGCTGCCGCGATCTCGCCGAGGTCTCCTTCGACCGCTTGGCGGGCCAGCCGTCTTGAAGAGCTCCACCTCCCTGCCCGAGAAAATAACTCCCCCGGAGAATGCCGATGACTTCCCGTGAAGCGTGGCGGCGCTACCGCCGCCTGCTGTGCGTGCACGACTCCCTCGGACTGCGTCTCGACCCGAGCCGCATGCGCTTCGAAGAAGATTTTCTGGACGGTGCCGAGGAGCGCATCGCAGAGGCCCTGGCGGCCATGGAGCTTCTCGAGGGCGGGGCCATCGCCAACCCCGATGAGGACCGCGCCGTCGGCCACTATTGGCTGCGGGCCCCCGAGCTGGCGCCCGACGCCACCACCGGCGAAGCGATTCGGGACTCGGTGAAGGCGGTGTGCGACTTCGCGGACCGGGTGCACGCTGGCGAGATCGCCCCGCGGCCCGGCGAGAGATTTACGGACGTTCTGGTGGTCGGTATCGGCGGCTCGGCCCTCGGCCCTCAGCTGGTGGCCGACGCCCTCGGCGATCCCGCCACGGACCGCATGCGGCCCTGGTTCTTCGACAACACCGATCCCGACGGCTTCGACCGCATCCTGCAGTGGCTGGGCGATCGCCTGGCGAGCACCGTGGTTCTGGTGATCTCCAAGTCGGGCGGCACCGCCGAGACGCGCAACGGCATGCTGGCGGTAGAGGCCGCCCTCAAGGCCCGAGGCCTGGAGCTGGCCCGCCACGCCGTGGCGATCACCGGCGCCGGCTCTCGCCTCGATCGCGTGGCCGAGGAGGGAGGCTGGCTGGCCCGCTTTCCGATGTGGGATTGGGTCGGCGGTCGCACCAGCGTCACCAGCGCCGTGGGCCTGCTGCCCGCCGCCCTGCAGGGGATCGACGTGCGCTCCCTTTTGGCGGGCGCTCGCGACTGCGACGCCGTGACCCGCGGGCGAGACGCGAGGCGCAATCCGGCCGCTCTTCTCGCCCTCACCTGGCTGCACGCCACCGCGGGACGCGGCGAGAAGGACATGGTGGTGCTGCCCTATAAGG
>JBCCLG010000765.1:0-3147 GCA_039027015.1 Acidobacteriota bacterium
CAGAAGGCGAAGGCCTCGCCTATGGAAGTTCAACCCGCAGACTTCGATCCGGGAGATCTCAGACTCAAGGCGCTTAAGCGGCCTTGGACAATTTCTAACCCTCGTCAGTGGATTCATGGGCTCCCCTCGCTCACAGACTGGACCGAACTCGGAATCAATGACCAACAGTATAGAGCAATTCTTCTAGAAGTCGCACCTCTCCAGGGCGGACCGAGACTCGGGCCGCGCTGCGAGGTCACGGAGCCCGACTCGTAAGACCGTTTGGCAAAGCCTTGACTAGGCGAAGAGAGCGGCAGCCGCGCTTCTTGCAGATCCGCCAGCGAGAGGTGGTAGGGCCGCGCTTTAGGGGGCCGCCAGCTCCAGCCAACCGCTGAGGCGGCGTGCCCGGATCCACTAGCGAAGCCGTGGAGGGGTCAGCCGGGCTCGAGATACTCGAGTCGCTGCGCCGCGTAGAGGGAGAGCCCTCGCAGGTAGGGGTTGTCGACCTGGACCCGGGTGATCTCCGCTAGGTCGATGGCGACCTCTTCCTCATCCCATCGCCCGCGGGAGTCGCAGGGCAGCAGCCACAGCTGTCCGCCTTCGATCTCCGAAGGAATCCCGACCAGGAAGGTGCCCGCGTTCTCTCCGCTCTCCGACTCGATCGCCACAAACGCGTCTTCGCCCTTGAGAAAGCTCAGGCAGTCTTCCCAGCTCCCGAGGGGCACTTCGAGCCAGCCTGACCCCTCGGCTGGCGCCGCCTCGGGCTCCGCGGACTCCGGCTCGAGGGGGTGGTCCGGCGAAACGCCCAGCGCCGCCAGGATCTCCCCGTAGACCCGCTCGTCTTCGCCCGCCCGCACCGCCGTTAGGTCTTCGCGGCGGAGGATCGACACCCCGAAGTCCACGAAGTCGTAGAACTCGCGGATCCTCAGGAGGCTCTCCCCGCGCTCGAGGATGAAGGCGTAGATCGGTCCTTCCTCGAGGCCGTCTCGCTCCAGCCGCACGATGCCGTGGCTGTCGAGGGCCGGAAATTCGGGTTTTTCGCCCATAAATAGCGCCCGCCGCTATTCCGGGACCGCGAGGCCCGGCCGGCGGCCCTTCGCGAGGGCCAGCTCGGCGACCAGGATGGAGCCGCCGGCGGCTCCCCGCAGGGTGTTGTGGGAGAGGGTGACGTATTTGTAGTCGAGCAGGGGGCACGGCCTCAGGCGGCCGACGGTCGAGGCCATGCCGCGTCCGCGGCCGCGGTCGAGGCGCGGCTGCGGTCGGTCTGGCTCGTCGACAAGCTCGACCGGGCGCTCGGGAGCCGACGGCAGCCTGAGGCGCTGGGGCTCGGCGGTAAATCCCTCGAGGGCGGCGCGCACCTCCTCGAGGTCCGCCATGGTGTCGAGCCGGACGCTGACGCACAGGGTGTGACCGTCGATCACCGGCACCCGAGTGCAGGTGGCGCTCACCACGAAGCGCCCGGCCTCGATGGCGCCGTCGCCGAACTGGCCGAGGATCTTCTGAGTCTCGTTCTCGAGCTTGTCTTCCTCGCCGCCGATGTAGGGCACGACGTTGTCGAGGATGTGCAGGCTCGCCACGCCGGGGATGCCGGCGCCCGAAAGGGCCTGCAGGGTCACCACCGATACCGCCTCGATGCCGAAGGCGTCCCACAGCGGCTTGAGCGAGAGGGTCAGCCCGAGGGTCGAGCAGTTGGGGTTGGTCACCAGGCGCCCGGCCATATCCTGATGGTCCAGAAGGCGCAGGTGCTCCGGATTGACCTCGGGCACCATCAGCGGCACGTCGCCGTCCATGCGGTGGCTGCGGGCGTTCGACACCACCACATGGCCGGCGCGGGCGTAGGGCAGCTCCACCCGGTCGGCGGCGCGGGCGTCGAGGGCCGAGAAGAGAATCGGGCTTTTGAGGGGCGAGCCTTGAGGATCGGTGGGCAGCACGGTCATGGCGGCGACGTCGCCAGGGATGGGGGTCTCCTGGAACCAGTCGGCGGCCTCGGCGTAGCTCTTACCCGCCGAACGCTCGGAGGCGGTGAGCTCGGCGATGCGAAACCAGGGGTGCTCGGCGAGCAGGGAGACGAAGCGCTGGCCGACGCTGCCCGTGGCGCCGAGGACGGCGACGGGCAGGCGGCGATCGGACGGATCGGCGGCGGTCATGGCTGGGAGGTCCCTCGGATCGGCGGTGAAAGCGGAGAATTAGGTTCGAATGCAGAGCGACCGGCGGAGACTCGAACGGCGTCGAGAAGGTCGGCGAAGACCCCCGCCGCGGTCACCGCCGGTCCGGCGCCCGGGCCGCGCACCACGAGCGGCGTCTCGCTGCTGTAGCGTTCGGTGACCAGGGCCAAGAGGTTGTCGGGGCCGCCCAGGGAATGGGCCGCGTGCTCCTCGCCGACGCTGGCGAGGGCCACCCGGGCAGCGCCCCGCTCGTCGAGACGCGCGAGGTAGCGCAGCCGCTCGCCCCGCTCCTCGGCGGCCCGCCGCCGCTCCTCGAGCGGCTCGTCGAGCTCCGAGGCCCGCGTCCAGAAGCTCTCGAGGGGCAGGGCGCAGATTTCGGCCGGCACCAGCGGCTCGACTTGGATCCGCTCGAGATCGAGAGGAAAGCCCGCCAGGCGGCCGAGGATGCACAACTTGCGCTGGACGTCGGTGCCCGAGAGGTCGTCGCCCGGGTGCGGCTCGGTGAGCCCCGCCTCAAAAGCTTGGCGCAGGCTGCGGCTGAAGGGCACCTTCGCGGAGAGGCCGTCGAGCACCGCGTTGAGGGTGCCGGAAAGAACGCCGTCGAGGCGGATCAGGCGGTCGCCGGTCGCCACGAGGGAGCTCAGCGTATGGAGAAACGGCAGGCCTGCGCCCACCGTGGTCTCAAAGCGCAGCTCGGCGCCGCCGTCGCGGGCGGCGCCGAGAAGGGCCTCGAACTCCTCGTGGGTTCCCGACGCGAAGGCTTTCTTGTTGGCCGCCACCACCGACACCCCGGCGCGCAGCAGCTCGGGATAGCGCGCCGCCACGGCGTCGCTTGCCGTGCAGTCGAGAAAGAGGCGGGCGTCCGCGCCGCTATCCGCTCCCAGAGTCTCGACAACGGCGCCGACGGGATCCGCCTCGCTCGGGAGGGTCGCCAGCTCATCCGCCGCACTGTCGGCGTCGAGGCCCTCGGCGGCGCGCAGCGCCCGGCGGCTGCTGGCGACGG
>JBCCLG010000766.1:0-3144 GCA_039027015.1 Acidobacteriota bacterium
CGCCTCGCCCTCGCCGCCGCCGAGGGGCGTCAGGGAGGCCGGCAGCACCACCACCGCCGAGGTTCGGCCGCGGCGAACGGCGCCTAGGGCCTCGCCCAGGGCCGAAGGCGGCAGCCGGACGGCCTCGAGCCGCGGCTGCTCCTCGAGCCGCGCGGCCACCGCCGCGGCGAAGCCCGAATCTCCCGCGACGAGGGTGACCGCCACGGGGCGCAGGCCACCGGGATCGAGCCCCCCGAAAACCGAGGCGAAGATGGTGAAGAAAACGAGGGGCAGCGCGAAGGTCAGGCCCAGGGCCACCCGGTCGCGGGTGAGCGTCAGCCAGTTGACCCGCAGAATCGTTCGGATCATTCCCGCAGCCCCCGTCCGGTCAGCTCGAGAAAGAGATCCTGCAGGCCCGGGCGGCGCAGGTCGAGGGCGAGCACCTCGGCGCCGCTCGCGGCGAGGGTCTCGAGCAGCGCCGGCAGCTCGCGAGCGGCGTCGCCCAGGGTCGCCTCGAAGGAGCCGTCGGCCCGGCGGGTCAGCCGAGGCTCGCCGGCCGGCTCGCCGGCCAGCTCGAGGCGCAGCACCGCGCGGTCCCCCACGCGTGCGCGCAGGAGGTCCGCCACCGGTCCCGCCGCCACCGCGCGCCCGGAATCCACGATCACCAGGTCGTCGCACACGTCTTCGATATCCCCCAGCTCGTGGGAGCTGTGGAGCAGCGCCACGCCGCTCTGCCGCAGCTGATCGAGCATGGTGAAGATGCGCTCTCTGGCCTGGGGATCGACCCCCACCGTCGGCTCATCGAGGAGCAGCAGGCGCGGCCGATGCAGCACGGCGCAAGCGATATTCAGCCGGCGCTGCATGCCGCCGGAGTAGGCCCCTACCCGATCGCCAGCGCGCGACTCGAGTCCCGTCCACGAGAGGGCCCACTCGATCCTTTCCCGCAGGTCGGCCTTGGGCACGCCGGCGAGCGCGCCGAAGGTTTCAAGATTCTCGAGGGCGGTGAGCTGGAGATAGAGAGCCAGTTCCTGGGGTACCCAGCCTATGACCTCCGGGTGAGCGCCCTCCGTCTGGCGGCCCAGAATTTCGACGCTGCCTTCATCGAGCGGTATCAGGCCGGCGATGGCCAGCATGCTGGTGGTCTTGCCGGCGCCGTTGGGGCCGATAAGGCCCGTCCAGCGGCCGGGCTCGAGGGTCAGGTCGAGGCCGTTGAGGGCCCGGCGCTGGCCGTACGTCTTGACCGCGCCCCGCATCCGAGCCGCGGCGCCGGGAGCCTTCTCGCCGATCGCCCGCTCGGCCTCAGACCGCGGCACGGCTCTTCCAGCCGATGCGTCGACCGGTGCGCCGCCGCAGCCAGGCGAACCACTGGATCCACACCAGGATGGCGATTCCCGCGGGGTGCAGCGCGGCGCCGAGCCACGACTGCCGGAACCTGAGGGCCAAAGCCAGGCGCGTCGCGAGTCCGAGGGCGGCCGCCAGGGCGGCCGTGGCGAGCACCTGCGGGTTGTGAGGGCCGGCGGCGCCGGGAGCCAGAGTGGCGTTGATCAGCAGGATCCACGGCAGGACCGCCCCGCCCAGAAGAAGCGCGCTCCACACCCAGATGGCGATCGGTCCGGCCATGCCCTCGTGGGCGTTTTTGGCGAGGCCGAAGACCACCTCGCGAGCGCTGGTGTACATGCGGCAGGTGGCGAGGCGGGTAGCGTCGAAGAGATCGGTGCGCAGACCCGCGCGGCGGAAGCTGCGCGGCAGCTGGATGCCGTCGTGGAAGCTCGAGCGGATGGCGCCGTGACCGCCCGTTTTGAGGTAGGGCTCGCGGCGCACGGCCATCAGCTGTCCGCAGCCGGCGGCAAAGCCCGGGCTGCTCGAAAGGCGCATGCCGAGAAGGGGCAGATAGCCGAGCAGCACGAAGTGGATCAGCGGAATCACCAGGCGCTCGATGGGCGTCTCCGTCAGCTGGCGCGGAAAGCCGCTCGCGAGATCGAGCGCGCGCTCGTCCATGAATCCCTCGATCGACGCCGCGGCCTCAGGCGCCAGGCGAACGTCGGCGTCCACAAAAAGCAGGATCGGCGCCGCGGCATGGCCGGCGAGGGCGTGACAGGCGTGCTGCTTGCCGGCCCAGCCCGCGGGCAGGGGAGGCGCCTCGAGCAGGCGGACCCGCTCGTCCTCGCGGGCCAGCTCGCCGACGATCTCGGCCGTGCGGTCGCTCGAGTGATCGTCCATCACCAGCACCTCGACTTCGGTGCTGCGGCTCGCCAGGGCCGAGCGCACGGCCGCCTCGATGGAGCCCTCCTCGTCGCGCGCCGGAATCAGAATCGAAACTCGAGGCGCGCCGCCTGAAGAGCGCCGCTTCTCCTCGCCCCGCGGCTTACGGGGGGCGCGATAGAGCAGCAGGTTGAAGAGGCCGAGGCCAAAGGGCAGGGCGGCCAGGGCCAGGCTGGCGGCGGCGAGGGTGAAGGAGAGGCCGGTCATGATTCGCGCCGGTCCTGGCCGTGGCTGGCGTCGAAGGTCTCGCCGCGGAAGGTGGCTTTGGCGCGTCGCCAGAAGTCGTAGACGCCGCCCACTCCGGTTTGGCCCCTCACCAGGGTCTGGAACCTCGCGGGATCGCGGCTTTGGGCGGCGGCGGCGAGGCGGTCCATGGCCTCCTCGAGCGCCGCTCCTAAGCGCTCGTTCCACTCGGGGGCGCTCATCGAGCGCGAGTCGGCGGAGAGGGGAATGGGCGCGCCGAAAAACGACAGCGCCTCGGGGCGGCGCTCGTTCCAAAAAGGGTACTCCACGGCCAGGGGCACGACCGCGCCCGCGTCGAGGCGCCGGGCGAGGTGGGCTACGCCGGGCTTGAGCTCCACCGGCCGCCGCCGCGGATCGCTGAACTCGCCCTGGGCGGTGATCCACAGCGTCGCGTCGGGCACCTCGAGAATGGCGCGGCTGGTGCTGAGAAAATCGGCGACGCCGCGCCGAGTCTCGGTTTCGATGCCGAAACCGCCCAGGCGCTTGAAGAAGCCGTATTGCTCGAGGGCGGCCGCCTCAAAGGGGCCGAACATGCGCCGGCGCGGCATGGCGCGGCGGGCCAAGAGCAGGAAGTGGATGGGGTCCCACCAGGAGGGGTGATTCGTGTAGACCAGCAGTGGCTCGCCGCGGTCCTCCGGCGGCTGGCCTTCCAGGCAGAGC
>JBCCLG010000767.1:0-3139 GCA_039027015.1 Acidobacteriota bacterium
GAGGGCGGCGAGTGCGGCGTCGATCAGGACGGGCGGCGAGGAGGAGGCGAGAGCGAGGATCGAGCCGGCCCGGTCCAGGGCCGCCACGGCCTCGAGAGCGCCCGGAAGCGGCGCCCCTCGGGCGAGGATCAGCTGCCGGACCCGCTCGACGATCGCAGCCTCGACCGCTTCGAGGTCGGCCGCGGGCCAGGAATGGCGGTCGTGCCAGTAGCGCACCACCTCGTCGATGCGCAGCCCCATGGTCTCGAAGCACATCGGCTCGGTGAGCGGGACGCCGAGCCCGCCCAGAATCTCTACCTCGGCGAGGCGCCACAGCGGCTCGGAGTCGATCAGCAGGCCGTCGAGGTCGAAGATCGCGAAGCGCGGCGCGGCAAAAGTCGTCACGGCGGCGTGCCTTGAGCGCTCAGGGCGAATCGGCGGCTCCGGAGGCCGCGGTCACCTCGCCGTCGCGATCTCCGGCCGGCCGGTCGCGCCTCAGAAGCTGGATCCAAAAGCCGATCTCGGCGACAGCGCCAAGCCCGAGGGCGATCCACGCCTTATTGGCCATACCCACGGCGTAGAGGAGTAGGGCGAGAAGCAGAAAGGCCACGGCGTTGTAGATGCGCATTCGGATCTCCTGGAGGGTGGAAGCTCATTTTACTAGGCAGCGCGCCGGTCTATTCGGGCGGCTCCGCCTCTCCATGCGTCTTCCCGTCTCCAAGGTTTCAGGCGCCGAGCCTCGGGCGCCGTACGCCGATTCGCCCGCAAGAAAAAACGCCCGGGCCGGGCCCGGGCGCGTAAGGACGCATCGCAGTTTCATGGGAACAGTCGCGGTTTCTGTCTCTGCTGTCTGCGGGCCGCGCGGCACGTCGCCGCGCGGCTCTTTTTCAGCTGATCGGCCGCAGGGCCGGTCAGTGAAGCGAAAGCGTTTCAAAAATTGTGTTCACGCCGGGGTCCGAAGAGGCCTCGGGGCCGGTCACGGTGAACACGATCTTGTAGCCGTTGTGGGCGGTCAGGTAGTAGCCGTGCTGGGTGTTATTCGTGACGTAGCTCGTGTAGGCCCAGTCGATGCCGTTGCGGGCCACCAGCACCGGGGCGCTGCCGCCGTTGGCGTCCGCAACCTGCTGGGTGGCGGCCATGGGATCGCCGGTGAAGCCGGGGGTGACCAGCACGAAGACGTTCTCCGTACCGTCTTGGCCCTGCTCGCCGATCGTCAGCTGCCCAGAGGTGTCGATATCGTCGGTGATGACGTCCCAGCCCACCGGCAGGTCCAGGTCGAAGTAGGCGGTCTCGAGGGCCCGCGCTGCCGGCAAAAGATCGCCCACGACGGCGGTGGGGTCCATGGGTTCCGCGAGGGCGGAGGAGGCGGGAAGCGCCAGGCCCACGGCGAGCAGGGCGGTCAGGCGGGTGAGTTTCGCTATAGACGGCTGGAGATGAGTGCGAGTCATGGTCTCAATCCTCGTTTCATTCGTGAGCGGTACTGGTGCGGCTCGAGAAGGCGGGAGTCCGGCGGACCGGCGCCTTCCTCGAGCACGGGCCGTCGACAAAGCAAGGCGGATACCAGGTCGCCGCTCACGCTTGATTTGAGGGGGCTCTAGGCTTCCGTTGAGAGGCCGTCAAGAGGCCTCTTGAGAGAGCGATCGCAGGGCTGACGGGGACGCTCTCGATGCCAGTGAAGAGGGGCACTTTAAGATCTTTATATAGCTATATACCTATGTGCTGGGCGAGTTTGGGCTAGCCCCGGGGCCAGGCGAAGAGGGGCCTTCTCTGGACCTTCGCCGGGAGTTCTCGGCGGCCCTCTCGGGCTCCGCGAAATTCGGTGGAGAAATTTCTCGCCGCCGGCCGGCGGCGAGACTTCCGGCTCCGGTGCGGATAGTCTGCGGTCTCGCGGCCGGGACGGGGCTCGTTCCGAAGCCGAGACAAACGGCGGTCCCGACCGCTCGAGGAATCGCTGCGAGGAGAAATCGATGGCCTGGACTCTGGTCGCGGAGTACGAAGAGCGCGCCGTCCGCCTGCCGATGCTCGGCGGGAATCTGGTGCTCGGAAGCGGTGAGCGAGCCGATGTGCGCCTGGATCACGCGACGGTTTCGCGTCGCCACGCGGAGCTGGTGACCAGCGAGGCGGGCGTCTGGTTGACCGACCTCGGTTCCTCCAACGGCACCCGACTCGAGGGCGTGAGCCTCGAGGGCCGAACGCTGGTGCGCGCCGGGCAGCGGGTGCACTTCGGCTCCCTGCGGTGCTATTTCGAGCGCACGGTGCGCGAGGAGATCGAGGCGGCGATGGTCTTCGAGACGCCGCCGGCGCCGGAAAGCGCGCCGGCAGGGGGCTTCGGCGAAAGAGATCCAGATCCCTCGGGCACCATGGCCGTGGGCACGGTTCGGGACTTCGTGTCCACCGGCCTCCCGGAGCTGGTGGCCGTGCTCGAGGCCCAGCGCGCGCGCAGGCTCGAGTCGTGGCGTCGAGCCTCCCTGGAAGGTGAGCTTGCCGAAACGGACGAGGGAGCTCGGCGGGGAGCGGACGCCGGCGCCGGGGATGAGCGGGCGTCAGCCCGCGAACGTACGGTCCCTGCCGGCGCCGCGGAACCCGCCCAGGCCGACCTGGCCCTCGTACAGGTGGCGGGGCAGGCCCTCTTTCACTCCTTTCCCTGCCGCGGCCTCGAGCTGGTGGAGCTGGCCGCGGGCGAGGGGGACGACGGCGTTCTCTTCCGCGCCGGGCTCCAGGGGCCCGAGGCCGGGACCTGGCAGCCGTTTCGGGCCGGCCGCCTTGAGGCCAGGGTGTGCTTCAGCCGGGGTCTCCACGTGAGCGGCGTCGAGCCGCTGATCGAGATGGTGGTCCGTCTGGTCGCCCTCGAGATCTACGGACCCGGAGCCGACGAGAAGTTCAGGTCAGCGGGCGGCACCGAACGCCCCGCCCCGCCCGCCGACGCGCCCTTGCCCAAGCCTCCGACGGTCGACCCCGCGCTGCGGCGAATTTTTGAGGAAGCCCGGCGGGTCGCCCGCGGCGACGTCGGCGTTCTCATCGCCGGCGAGTCGGGAACGGGCAAAGAGGTGCTCGCCCGCTTCGTGCACGCCTGCTCGCCGCGCGCGGGCGAGGAATGGGTGGCGCTCAACTGCGCCGCGCTGCCTCAGGATCTGCTCGAGGCCGAGCTCTTCGGCATCGA
>JBCCLG010000768.1:0-3129 GCA_039027015.1 Acidobacteriota bacterium
GGCCGCCTCGTCCGGGTCGTAGAGAAAGGCTCGTCCCCCGGTCATGCCGGCGCCGAAGTTGCGCCCGATGGGGCCGAGAATCACCGCGAAGCCCCCCGTCATGTACTCGCAGCCGTGGTCGCCGCAGCCTTCCACCACCGCGAGGGCTCCGGAGTTGCGGACGCAGAAGCGTTCCCCGACTCGGCCGGCGGCGAAGAGCTCGCCGCCCGTCGCGCCGTAGAGAAGGGCGTTGCCGGCGATGACGTGATCCTGGCTCTCGAGCCGCGAGACCTCCTGGGGACGCAGCACCAGGCGTCCTCCGGACATCCCTTTACCGACCCCGTCCTGGGCCTCCCCTTCCAGGTGGAGATCCATCCCTTCGACCAGGAAGGCACCGAAGCTCTGACCGGCCGAGCCGCGAAAGCGCGCCTGTACGCTGGCCGGCGGCAGGCCCTGTCCGGCGGTCGCGCGAGCGATCTGGCCGGCCAGGCGGGCGCCGACCGTGCGATCCCTGCTGTTGATCGGGTACTCCAGCGGGGCGAGGGGCTGGCCCTGCTCGAGAAGAGGAGCGGCGTCTTCCGCCAGGCGCTGGTCGAGCCCCGCCGGGCGAGTGCTGTCGTTGCGCAGCTGGCGGCGCCTCCGCGGGCGCACGCCGATCGGGTCCGGGTCTCGGCACAGCTCGAGAAGGTGACGGCCGATTTCCGGATCCTCGAGATCGGCACGGCGCACGAGAAGATCAAAGCGCCCGATCAGCTGGTCGATCCGGCGCGCGCCCATGGCGGCCATGATCTCCCGCACCTCCATGGCCACGTAGGTTAAGAAGCTCACCACGTGCTCGGGATCTCCCGGAAACCTCGCCCGCAGCTTCTCGCGCTGAGTGGCGATTCCCACCGGGCACGTGTTGTTGTGGCAGCGCCGCGCCATGACGCAGCCCAGGGCGATGAGGGGCGCCGTTCCGAAGCCGAACTCCTCAGCCCCCAAAAGGGCCGCGGCGACGACGTCGCGGCCCGTTCTCAGGCCGCCGTCAACGCGCAGGGTGACCTTGTGCCGCAGGCCGTTGGCAACCAGCTGCTGCTGGGTCTCCGCCAGGCCGAGCTCCCAAGGCATGCCGGCGTGCTTGATGGACGAGAGGGGCGAGGCGCCGGTTCCGCCGTCGTCCCCCGAGATCAAGATGTAGTCCGCGTGGGCCTTGGCCACGCCGCAGGCGATCGTCCCGACGCCGGCGAGGGAGACCAGCTTGACGCCCAGGCGAGCCTCGCCGTTCACTCGCTTGAGGTCGTGGACCAGCTGAGCCAGGTCCTCGATCGAATAGATGTCGTGGTGGGGAGGTGGCGAGATCAGCGCGACGCCGGGCGTTGAGCGGCGCAGCCGAGCGATCTCGTCGGTGACCTTATGAGCCGGGATTTGGCCGCCCTCCCCGGGCTTTGAGCCCTGCGCCATCTTGATCTCGAGCTCCTGGGCGGACACCAGGTAGTGCGCCGTCACGCCGAAGCGCCCCGACGCGATCTGCTTGATAGCGCTGGCCGCCAGATCGCCGGACTCGGGTTTCCAAACGCTCAGAAATTTAGGCGCCGTCACGCTGCAGTAGGGGGTGAACCGAACCGGATCCTCACCGCCCTCCCCCGAGTTCGAGCGGCCGCCGAGCCGGTTCATCGCCACCGCCAGGGCCTCGTGGGCCTCCCGGGAGAGCGCCCCGAGGCTCATGGCGGCGGTGGCGAAGCGCCGCGCGATGACGCCGGGCTCCTCAACCTCGGAGATCGGCACGGGCGGCCCGAGGGGTTTCCAGTCGAGAAGGTGCCTCAGCCGGCTGGGCTGGCAGTTGTCCAGGGCCTCGGTATATCGACCGAAGGAGGCGGCGTCCTGGCGTCGCACGGCCTTGTGGAGCGCGGTGAAGGCCTTGGGCTGAAGATCGTGATGCTCGCCCCCGCGGCGGTAGCGGAAGAGGCCCCGGTCGGGCAGCTCGCTCCCCTCGAAAGCCGAGCGATGGAGAGTCTCCACGTCGGCGGCGAGATGCGCTAAAGACGCTCCGCCGAGGCGATTCGGAGTTCCCGGGAAATAGTCGTCGATCAGGTCGCGGTCGAGGCCGAGAATCTCGAAGAGCTGGGCGCCGTGGTAGCTCAGCATCGGGCAGACCCCCAGGCGCGAGAGGATCTTGAGCAGGCCCTGATCGAGGGTCAGGCGGTAGCGCACAACCGCGTCTTCGGGCGTCAGCCCCAGCGAGTCCGCGCGTCCCGCCACCGCCGAATAGGCCAGGTAGGGATGCACCAGGGTGGCGCCGAATCCGAGCAGGCAGGCGACGTGGTGATCCTCGCGGGGCTCCGCGGTATCGCACACCAAAGTCACGCGCATGCGCTCCTGGGCCGCCACCAGGCGGCTGTGCACCGCGGCGGTCGCGAGAAGGATCGGGATCGTCGGATGCTCGCGGTCGAGCCCGCGGTCGGAGAGGACGAGGATGGGCACCCCGCCTCGAGCCGCCTCCACGGCCCGGTCGGCCAGCGCGTCGACCGCCTCTTTGAGGCGCTCACCGGCGAGGGCCGAATCGTCCTGCCTGTCCCAGGTCAGATCGAGCACCCGATGCCGGAAGGCCGGATCCTCCAGGCTCAGGAGCCAGTCGAGCTGCGGGCTGGACAGCACCGGCGAGGGGAATCGCACCAGGTGCGCCGCCGCCTCGTCGCCGCCCAGCAGGTTGCCGACGCCGCCGGCCACCGAGTCGAGATCGAAGACGAGCCGCTCCCGGAGCGGGTCGATGGGAGGGTTGGTGACCTGCGCGAAGCGCTGGCGAAAGTACGAGAAGAGCAGCTGCGGCTGCTTCGAGAGAAGCGCCAGGGGGGCGTCATTCCCCATGGATCCCACGGGCAGCTTGCCTTGGGCCATGGGGTCGAGAATGAAGGTGAAGGCTTCCTTGGTGTAGCCGAACGCGAGCTCAAGAGCCCTCTGGCGCTCGGGCTCGAGGGCGTGCACCCGGTCGCGGGCGCAGGCGGGCGGCAGCGCCAGCTCGCCGTCGAGCCAGCGCCTGTAGGGCCTCTCTTGACCGAGGCGCTTTTTGAGGGCCAGATCGTGCTCGACCTTCCCCTGCTCCAGGTCGATAACTAGCATCTGCCCCGGCCCCAGCCGTCCCTTCTCGACCAGGTCCGACTCCGGCCAGGCGAC
>JBCCLG010000769.1:0-3127 GCA_039027015.1 Acidobacteriota bacterium
CTGACGAGGGTCGACCCGTGGGTCAATATGCTGCGCGCAGGCGCCCAAACCTTCGTGGGCGCCTGCGCCCAGGCGGACATCATCTTCGCGCCGCGCTTCGATCAGCTGCTGGGCGAGGGGGACGAGATGGGCCGCCGCAGCGCCATCAACGCCCAGCACGTGCTGGCGCAGGAGGCTCACCTCGGCCGCGTGGCCGATCCGGCGGGAGGCAGCTGGGCGCTCGAGAAGATGACCGATCGTCTGGCGCGCCGCGCCTGGGAGCTTTTTCGCGAGATCGAGGCCCTGGGCGGATTCGCCCAATGCCTGCGCAGCGGCGAGGTGGCTCGGCGCATCGCGGAGAAGGCCGAGAGGCGACGCGCGGACCTGCGCGGCCGCCGCCAGGCAATTGTCGGCGTCAGCGCCTTTCCGCTTCTCGGCGAAAAGCGCCCGAGCTTTCACGACGCCGCAACCCTCGAGGCTGCGGGGACAACGGAGACTGCGGGGCCAGCGGGGACTGCGGGCCCGGCGGAGGAGGGGAGCGCGTTGGAGGCGACGGAGCCTACGGTTGACGCGGTCAGCCAGGCTCTCGCCCGGGGCGCTGCCTTGGCGGCCCTCGAGGCTGAGCTGACCCAGCGCGCGGGCGGGGAGGCCGATGTTTCCTGTCCGCCGCTCGAGGCCCGCCGCGACGCCGAAGAGTTCGAGTCGGTCCGCCTGACGGTGGACGCGCGGGTGGCCAGCGGTGAAGAGCGCCCCCGGGTTCTCCTCATCGCGCTCGGCGACAGAAGGGACTTCAAGGCGCGCCTCGACTTTGCGGCCGAATTCGTGTCGGTCGCGGGCTTTGAAGCCGAGACCCTCGAGTCGATCGGGAGCCTCGAGGCTCTCGATCGGCTCCACAGCGCCTGGCGGGAGAGCAGCCCCGCGGCGGGGATCCTGTGCTCTTCAGACGAGCGCTACGGGACCCTGGCCGCACCCGCTGCCGAGGCTCTCAAGGCCGCGGGAGCCGAGCGCATTCTGCTCGCCGGGCGTCCCGGCCCGCTCGAGGAAGCCTGGCGCCGGGCGGGCATCGAAGGCTTCATCTTTCTCGGCTGCGACCTTCTCGAGGCCTTGAGGCCGACCCTCGAAGCGGTCCTGGCGCCGCCAACTTCCACGCCTTCAAGCCGCACGGTGGACGGGGGATCGGAGCGATGACTCATCCGCGCGCCTCGAAAGATCCGAGGAGCGTCGACTTCGCGCAGATGGACTTTGACGCCGCGCGAACCTCGGCCGAAAAAAAGGACGCGATCCGGGCAGAGGAGGACTGGCGCCGCGCCGTTCAGCCCGAGGGCGACCTCCTGGCCCCTGGGCTGCGGTGGAGAACCGCCGAGCGGATCGACGTGGCCCCCGCTCACGCCGCCTCGGACCGCGGCGAGCTGGGCCATCGGGGCACTTTCCCGGGTCTCGCGCCCTATCTCCGCGGCCCGTACTCGACCATGTACGTCAGGCGGCCCTGGACCGTGCGGCAATACGCCGGGTTCTCCACCGCCGAGGAGTCCAACGCCTTCTACCGGCGCAACCTGGCCGCCGGTCAGAGGGGTCTCTCGATCGCCTTCGACCTGGCCACTCACCGCGGCTACGACTCCGACCATCCTCGGGTCGCCGGCGACGTGGGCATGGCGGGGGTGGCGATCGACTCGATCGAGGATATGCGCATCCTCTTCCGGGGTATCCCCCTCGATCGCATGTCGGTCTCGATGACCATGAACGGCGCCGTGCTGCCGATCATGGCCCTTTACATCGTGGCGGCGGAGGAGCAGGGGGTCTCGCCCGAGAAGCTGACCGGCACCATTCAGAACGACATCCTCAAAGAGTTTCTGGTCCGCAACACCTACATTTACCCGCCGTCGCCGTCGATGCGGATCATCGCCGACATTTTCCGCTACACGTCGGCCCACATGCCGCGCTTTAACTCCATCTCGATCTCCGGGTACCACATGCAGGAAGCGGGAGCGACGGCGGATCTCGAGCTGGCCTACACCCTGGCCGACGGCCTGCAGTACATCCGCACCGGTCTCGACTCCGGCCTCGCCATCGACGACTTCGCTCCGCGCCTCTCTTTTTTCTTCGCCATCGGCATGAACTACTTCATGGAGGTGGCCAAGCTGCGGGCCGCGCGCCTGCTGTGGGCCAAAATCGTCGGCCGCTTCGAGCCGCAGAATCCTAAATCCCTCGCCCTGCGCACCCACTGCCAAACGTCGGGCTGGTCGCTGACCGCCCAGGACGTCTACAACAACGTGACTCGAACCTGCGTGGAGGCGATGGCGGCGGTGCATGGCCATACGCAGTCGCTGCACACCAACTCTCTCGACGAGGCCCTGGCGCTGCCCACCGACTTCTCGGCGCGCATCGCGCGCAACACCCAGCTCTTTCTCCAGCACGAGACCGACAGCTGTCGGCTGATCGATCCGTGGGGAGGCAGCTATTACGTCGAGCGGCTGACCCACGATTTGGCTCAGCTCGCCTGGACGCACCTCGAGGAGTTGGAGAAGCTAGGCGGTATGGCGCAGGCCGTGGCCACCGGAATGCCCAAGCTGCGCATCGAAGAGGCCGCCGCGCGCACTCAGGCCCTGATCGACGCCGGGCGACAGCCGGTGATCGGCGTTAACCTCTACCGCCCGCAGCGCGAGGAGTCCGTGGAGGTGCTCAAGGTCGACAACACGGCGGTGCGCGCCTCGCAAATCGAGCGGCTGGAGGCCCTGCGGCAGAGCCGCGACTCGGCGGCCGTGGCTTCGGCGCTCGAGGCGCTGACCGCCTGCGCTGGCGGCGCACCGGGCAATCTGCTCGACCTGGCGGTGCAGGCCGCCCGCCAGCGGGCCACGGTGGGGGAGATCAGCGAGGCCCTCGCCGCGGTCTGGGGCCGACACCAGGCGGAAATCCGCACGATCTCCGGGGTTTATAGCGAAGCCATGGGCGAAGAAGACGAGGACGTTTTGAGAGTGCGTGAGCTGGCCAGGGCCTTCTCCGACCAGGAAGGCCGCAGGCCGCGACTGCTGGTCGCCAAAATGGGTCAGGACGGCCACGACCGCGGTCAGAAAGTGATCGCCTCCGCATTCGCCGATCTCGGCTTAGACGTCGATATCGGTCCGCTGTTCCAGACACCCGAGGAAGCCGC
>JBCCLG010000770.1:0-3120 GCA_039027015.1 Acidobacteriota bacterium
GGCGACGGGACCGATCGGCAGGACGTAGGGCACGCCGGTCAGGGAATGGACCATCTGGCACAGGGAGCCGGCGGTGGCGAGGGGCAGACCGCCGGCGGTGATCACCGGCGGCAGAACGGCGACGATGATGCCGCTGTCGGGCGGACCGGCGGCGCCCGGGGTTAAAAGGACGGCGGCGCCGATGGAAACGGGGGGGCCTGCCATGGGTGTCTCCTGCTCAAGGGTCCTGTTGAAGAGGTGGAGGTGAGTGGAGGGCTCAGGGCGAGAATTCGGTGACGCCGCGCAGCCTCACGGAGCCGCCTTCGACGGTGGTGCTGGCGCCGCCCTTGACGGCGGCGCTGGCGCTGCCCTGGAGCGTGGCGCTGGTGCCGGCTTCGGCCCTGAAGGTGGTGCGTCCCTCGATCGAGACGCTCTGGCCTTTGAGGGTGAGACCGCGCCTCGCCTCGAGGGTGAGGGCGCCCGCGGCCTCGATGGTGAGATCGCCGTCCTGGTCGAGGGTGAGGCGAGTGCCGCCCGCCTCGAGGGTCACCACGCCGCCGCTCGCTCCCGGCTGATCGAGCTTCAGCTCGCCGGCGCCGGCGGTCGCGGTGACGCCCTCGTCGTGGATCTCGAGGGTGACTTTGGGCGCGAGCTCGACCTTGAGGCGGCGCGGAGGGCCGTCGCCCGAGTCCTGGCGGTTGCGGATCGACGCCTGGACGGTGCGCTCGTCGCTCTCGGCCAGGGGAAGGCGAAAGATCACCTCGTCCCGGGCGTTGATCGGCGGCCGATCCTCATCGTTGTAGAGCCGCCCGACGACGATCGGCTGCTGCACGTCGCCCCGGTCGAAATTGAGCAGCACGAGATCCCCGACGTTGGGTATGGCGGCGGTGCCCACGTGGCCGGTGGCCACCGGCACGCGATGGAGCAGCAGGCCGCTCGCCTTGAGCCGCACGTCGCAGGCGTAATTGTCCGAATCGCCGTCGGCGGCGTGCGGATAAGTCGCCTCGACCAGGCCGAGCTCGGCGATGCGCAGCCGGCGCAGCTCGGCCTGAACAAGGGCCTGAAGGGTGCCGATGAGGGTGGGCGTCGCCATCAGGAGGCGCCCTCGGGAAGGCTGCGGAAATCGACCGCGGTGGTCAAGCCGCCGGCCTTGGTGAGGCTGTGGTGGACGGCGCAAACCTGGAAGAAGGTCCCGGGGAAGAAAGCACCCCGGTCCTCGTCCGGCAGGCTGCGCAGGCGAATCGAGTCCCCGAGCTTCACCTCGGGGCGCCCGGGCGCGAGCAGCCTGCCGCGCAGGCGCTGGGCCTCGAGCGCCCGGTGGAGGGCGAGGGCGGCGGGTTGCGCGGCCGCGGCGGTGCGCAGGGCCGGGTTGCGCAGCCGCCGGACGGGTTCCCCCGAGCCCGCCGAGCCACGCCGCGGACCGAAGTTTTTGCTCAGCCAGGCCCAGGAATGCTCGCCGCGGCCGGCGCCCGGGCCCTCGCCCCAGGCCTCGACTTCGCCCGCCGCGCGGGCGGAATCGCGGGTCTCGAGGGCCAGCAGATGCTCCCCGGAGGCGAAAACGTGGGCGGTTTGGCCGCCGGCGAAGCGCTCGAAGACGAGCTCGCCGGCGGCGTTGAGATAGAGGTCGAAGCCCGAGAGCTCGGCCAGTTCGGCCATGTGGCGGTAGGCGGAGAGCCGGCCGTCGACCACGTAGGCGGGCAGCTCCGGCCCGTCCTCGACGCGCGCCACCGCGACCCCGGCGCCGTCCGCGAGCGCGCGCACGATGCCGCCCGCCGTTGTGCCCAGGAAGGTGCGGTCCGTGAAGAAATGGAGCAGGTCCTGGGCGAGGCCGTGGCCGCGGATCTCAACGGTATGGATCCCCGGCCGGCGGCTCACCACCGCGCCGCGCATCACCTCCACCAGCTCGGAGTCCGCGTAGCCCAGCTCGAGGACCGCCCGGTCGCCGACTCGGGGCTCGAACGAGCCCACGCGGCCGAGATCGAGAAGAAAGCGGTCGGCCCGAGGCTCGAGATCGAGGCTGACCTCGAGGCGGGTCACGGTCGACGCCAGGGGCTCGTCGGTGGTGTCCACGATCTGCTCGCCGAGGGTGAGGCGGTAGGCGGGGGTGCGCATGGGCAATTTCTCCGGGGTTCGCCGTCCATCAGGGGGGATCGAAGGTCACGTAGGGGTCGCCGCCGCGCGCCTCCCGGTTCAGGATGTGCACCACCTGATCGCGGTGCAGGTCCGAACCGCCGGCCAGGGAAGGGTGCATGACGTTGCTGGCCGGCCACGTCGTGCCCGTCTGGTCGGAGTGCTCGTCGCCGCCCCACCGGTGAATCACCTGGTGGCCGATCTCGTGCGCCAGGGCGAGGTCGTCGGACAGGGCCGCGTCAAGGGCGATGGCCGGGTCGTTGGGAAAGGCGATGCCGCCCACCGCGGTGGTGGAGCCGGGGCCGCCGATCTCGACGATCTCCGCTACGTAGTAGACGTTGAGGTCGCCCGCCACAGCGCTCGCTGGAGGCGAGGGCGCGCGGCGGCCCACCAGGCGCTGCTGCTCCAGCGTGAGCGCGCGGCCGGTGTCGTCCGCGTGATCGAGGCGCAACAGGCCGCGGTCGACAAAGCCGTCCTGCAGCGGCCCCCGCCTCACCTCGATGCCGGCCTGGGCCCACACCCGGGCGGCGCGGTCCACATCGCGCCGCATCCGCGCGACGTCGGCGCCCGAGCCGTCGAAGGCGACGCCGAAGAGAGAGAGCACCCGGCCGCGCACGGAGACCTCCACGCGTCCGGAGTCGCCGAGGGGGACGTCGCCGTCCACGCGGACGTCGAGACGGCCGCCGGCCGCCGCCCTCACCACGGCGAGGCCGGGGTCGGGGCTGGTGCGCATGCGGATCTCAGCGCGCGGGATCGCCCGCGGAATCGCCAGCAGCGGCGGCGAGAGAAAGTGATGGCTGGTGGAGGGCGAGCGGCGCAGCTCGATCTCCAGCTCCTCGATCAGGCCTCTCCTGGCGTCGAGGCTGCGTACCCTCGCTGTAAGGGTGGCGGTCGCCACGGGAACGCCCGGGATATCGGCCCGAACGCGAAAGAGGGAGTCGCGCTGGGGGGCCAGGACAACGCCCCGGTGCACGCTGCCGAGGGCCGCGTCGACGAGCCCCTGGACGCGCA
>JBCCLG010000771.1:0-3113 GCA_039027015.1 Acidobacteriota bacterium
GCGGCCGCTCTGGCCCATGACGGCAACGCCGCCACTTCGGCGAGCGGGCAAAAGGGCCTTTTCAATCTGATCTACGGCGAGAACCTGTGCAGCGACCAGTGGGCGTTCTCGACGTACTACAACAAATTCGACCGTCGGGTTCAGTCAGACCCCGTGACCCTCGCATTCGATCCGCTGTGGACCGATTGGGATATGGATGTCGAGCGCCTGACCGTCGCCATCGGCTACGGCATCACCGACAAAATCGAGCTCTCGGTGATGGCTCCGTACCTCTCCTTCGACGCCGACGGGCGCGACGGCGAGTTTCGGCAGTCGGGCATCCTGAACGGCCAGCTGTTCAGCGACGGCATCCTCGATCAGTCGGGCTTTGGCAACGTGCGGGTCGCGGCCAAATTTCAGGTCGCCCGCACGGAGACCTACGCCATCGGTCTGATGCCCTTCATCGATCTGCCGACCGGCGACGACGACGAGGCGGTGGTGACCGGCGATACGGGCCTCGGCCTGACCTTCGCGTTCAACAACACCGCCGGCTGGGTGCTCAACGCCAGCTACTTCGATCCCGGTGACTCCGACTTTCTCGACGTTTCTGACGAGATCCACCTCGGCATCGGCTACGGGCGCGACATCAACGAGCGCACCGAGTGGATCACCGAGCTTTCGGGCATCCTCTACACCGACTCGAACGGCGAGCACGACGCCGCCGACATCGTGTCCGGCGCGCGCTGGCGCCTGAACAACCCCGATTGGGCGTTCAACGCCGGCCTCCGGGTCGACCTCTCGGATCCCGAATTCGACTACACGCCGATCGGCGGCCTGGTCGGCGTCAGCTACTCGCCCAAGAACCGCTACACCCTTTCCGTGACCCGCGAGGGCACGGGCACCGGCAGCGTCAGCGGCGAGCAGATCGACTGCGGCTCGACCTGCGAAGCCACCTACCGCTGCGGCGAGACCGTCACCCTGACCGCCACGCCGGATCCGAAGTCGCGCTTTGACGGCTGGGGCGGCGACTGCGGCGGCAGCGAGGACTCGATCACCGTGACCCTCGACGGCGACAAGTCCTGCTCGGCGCGCTTCGTCAAGCTCTACGACATGACCGTCGAGAGTCAGCGCACCCGCCATCCGGATGGCGACGAGCCGGGCGACGGCACGGTCGAGTTCGCCGGCCAGACCTGCAAGGACAAGTGCACGGTGACCCGCGACGTGGGCACCCAGATTGACCTCAAGGCCCTCGCCGCCGCGGAGTCGACCTTCGAAGGCTGGAGCGTCGACTGCAGCGGCAAGGGCGAGACCACCTCGCTGACCCTCGACTCCGACAAGGAGTGCGTGGCCACCTTCCAGGGCCCGCCGCGGCCCTGCCAGGAAGAGCCGATCGTCGGCGAATTCGCCAAATGCGGCCGCTATGACGTGAGCTACAGCTGCGATTCCGCCACCTGGAGTCAGCTGGTCGAGGGCTTCACCGGCACCGACGTGCCGGCGGGTCTCGAGGCGAGCGACGCCAACGAGCGCAAGACGCCGCTGTGCGACGTGGTCAACTTCCTGCGCGCCTGCCCGCAGGTCACCGCCTGCGTCGCCGGTCGCGAGACCGCCAGCGAGAACCACTGCACCGCCGAGGAGCGGGCCGCCAAGGTCGCCGGCTTCCTGATCGGTCAGGCCAAATATCCGTTCTTCGCGGGCGTGACCGCCGATCGCATCAAGCTGTCGCCGGCCTGCGAGGCCGAGGACGGCACCGGCCGTAGCGTCGAGATCTTCCTCGAGTAGACGCGAGGGGATCCTTCGAAAACGCCCCGGACTGGCTTGTCCGGGGCGTTTCCCGTTCTGCCGAAGGGATACACTCAGCCCATGGCCGACCAGCCTCCACAGATTCTCGTCGTCGACGACGAAACGGGCTCCCGGGAATCGATGGCCATCGCGATCGAAAAATCGGGCCTGTCGGTTCGCACCTTCGACGACGCCAGAGACGCCCTCAGCTGCCTGCGCGAGACGCCGAGCGTCCGCCTGATCGTGTGCGATCTGCGCATGCCCGACATGGACGGGCTGCAGTTCCTGCAGGCCATCAGCGAGGAGGAGATCGAGGTGGCCGTGGTGCTGGTCACCGGCTACGGCTCGATCGAAAACGCCGTCGAGGCCATGAGGGTGGGCGCTGACGACTACCTGACCAAGCCGGTGGACCTTTACGAGCTGCGCACTCGGGTGCACAACCTGCTCGAGAATCGCCAGCTCAAGGAAGAGGTCACCGAGCTGCGCCGCATGCTCGACAAGCGCTACGGCTTTGAGAGCATCATCGGGCGCTCGGAGGCCATGGAGCATCTCTTCGAGAAAATGAAGCTGGTGGCGCCCACGCGCTCCACCGTGCTGATTATCGGCGAATCCGGCACCGGCAAGGAGCTGGTGGCCAACGCGGTGCACCTCAACAGCCCGCGCGCCCACGAGCGTTTTTTGGCTATCAACTGCGGCGCCATTCCCCACGAGATTCTCGAGAGCGAGCTCTTTGGCCACGAGCGCGGCGCGTTCACGGGCGCCGTGGCGCGCAAGCTGGGTAAGTTCGAGCTGGCCCACAAGGGCACCCTCTTTCTCGACGAGATCGGCGAGCTGTCGGCGCAGCTGCAGGTCAAGCTGCTGCGCGTTCTCGAGGAGCGCAAGATCATGCGGGTCGGCGGTCAGGAGCTGATCGACGTCGACTTCCGGCTGGTCGCCGCCACCAACCGCAGTCTCGAGAGCATGGTGGAGGACGGCGACTTCCGCGAGGACCTCTACTACCGCCTCAAGGTGGTGACCCTCGATATCCCTCCGCTCAAAGACCGGCGGGGAGACGTGCCGCTGCTGGTGGATCACTATCTCGAAGAGCTCGCCGAGGAGCACGGCAAGCCGCAGATGGCCATGTCGAAGGCCGCTCTTGAGGCGCTCGAGCGCCACGCGTGGCCGGGCAACGTGCGTCAGCTGCGCAACGCCCTCGAATCGATCGTGGTCTTCCACCCCGGCGGCGAGATCGATCTCGAGGCGCTGCCCCGGGAAATCTTGGAGGCTACCCGGGTCTCCGGAGCCTCCGCGCCGGTGCAGCCGCTGGTCGGCGATCCCCGCACGATGGACGAGATCGAGCGGCAGGCGATCCTCGA
>JBCCLG010000772.1:0-3106 GCA_039027015.1 Acidobacteriota bacterium
CCCCTCCCATCCTCCCCACTCCCGAGCCGAGGTTTTCCGCTGGTCGGTGCTCGATAGGGTCCTCGGCCGGCGCGACCGACCGCCGGTCGGCAGGCCGGCGCCGCGGGTTGAGCCCGAGCGCGGTTTTCTGCGAGATCCGGCCTTCGACCGCGCCTGGTGGCTCGGCCACGCCAGCTTCCTCCTGCAGCTCGCCGGCCGCTCCGTGCTGATCGATCCGGTGCTCGGCGGCACCCTCAGCCTGGTGGTGCCGCGCTACCTGCGCCCGGCCCTTCGGCCCCACGAGCTGCCGCCCATCGACCTGCTGCTGATCTCCCACGGTCACCGCGACCACCTCGACGAGTGGACGATCCGGCGCCTGCCCCGCGCCACGCCCGTGCTGGCGCCCTCGGGCCTCGCCGTCTTCTTCCTCGAGCTGGGCTTTCACAACGTGCGCGAGATGGCCTGGTGGGACAGCCACACGGCCGCGGGCGGCGATCTCGAGGTCACCCTCGTGCCGGCGCGTCACTGGACCCGGCGCGGCCTCTTCGACCTCAACGACTCCCTGTGGGGCGGCTGGGTGGTGCGCTCGGCCGAGGGCAGAACGATCTACCACGCCGGGGATACCGCCTACTTCCCGGGCTTCCGCGACATCGGCGAGCGCTTCCCGAGCCTCGATTTGGCGCTGCTGCCGATCGGCGCCTACTCGCCCAGCTGGTTCATGGAGCACAGCCACATGAACCCCGAGCAGGCCGGCCAGGCCTTCGAGGAGCTGGGGGCGCGCAGCATGGTGCCCATGCATTGGGGCACCTTCCGGCTCACCGACGAGCCCCTGCGCGAACCGATCGAGAGGCTGCGCGACTGGTGGCGCGACCGCCGCCCCGCCGGCACCCTGCACGACCTGGCGGTGGGCGAGAGGGTCGAGTTTCCGCGCCCGGCCGGCCGGCATACCGCGATCTCTGGCGAAGAGGCCCGCCTGGCGTGATGGCCGCTGCCCTGGAGCTTTTCGGAGCGGCGATTCTCGGCCTGGCCGTGATTTCGGGACTCGCGGCGGCGGGGCCCCTCGGCCTGGCCGCGCTGGGTTCCGTCCTCGGTCTGGGGACGACGCTCGTCGCCCTCGTCCGGCAGCGGCGGCGCGCGGCCGGGGAGGCTCGCGACCACCTCGAGACGGAGATCGAGCGCTGGCGCACCGAGCTGGACGGCGCCGCCGATCGCCTTCTCGAGCTGGAGAAGAGCCATCCCCTCTACTTCACCGCCGAGCAGCGGTGGACCGGCGAGAGCCTGGAGCTCGACCGGCGCTGCGCGCGGCTGGTGAACCGCACCTACCAGCTCTACTCGAGCGCGCACCGCCAGCTGCAGGCGGCCGCGGAAGGCCTCGAGGCCGCCGTGGCCGAGAAGCCCCAGTCCTCCAAAGCCTACGGCCGCGGCTGGAGCCTGCTCCACGACCAGGTCGTAAGCCTCGAAAGCGAAGAGGCGGGCGGCCTTGAGGCTTCGGCTCTTCTGACCGAACTCGACGCCGCCGAGCGGCAGGCCCGCGTCGCCTTGGCGGAGGTCGCCGAGCTCGAAAGCGCCTTCCGCGAGGTCGCTCAGCGGGCCGACGCGGCCGCCGTCCGCGCCCTCGGAGCCTGCACCCGGAGGGCCGAGCTGGACCTTTCGACCGAGCATCTCACCCTCCACCTCGAGCCGGCCCTCGACGAGAAAGAGCGGATCGAGAGGGAGCTCGCCACCGACCCCACCCGCGCTCTCGCCGGCTTCGAGGCGGTCCTCGCCACCCTCGTGGAAACCGCCGAGCGCGCCGAGCGCGGCAACCGGCTGGCCGACCGCCTGCGCGGCCAGGCCCCGGACCGTTTGGACGACCTGCGCGAGCGGGTCGAGCGGCTGCGCGGCGACGGCTGGTCGCTGGCCGAGCCCGGCTTCGACCCAGACCTGCGCCTCGACCGCGGCGAGCGGCAGCTGAGCGGCATCGAGGAACGGCTGGAGGCGGGCCAGGAAATCGAGGCCGAGGAGGAGCATGCGGCGCTCCTCCTCGGCCTCGACGAGCTGGAGAAGATGATCGAGACCGCGGTCGAGGCCCGACAGCGCATCGTTCACGAAATCGCGCGGCTCGAGGGCGAGGTGGTGCGCCTGCGAGAGCGCCTCCCGGGCGCCCGCAACACCCTGCGCCGGCTGCGGCGCGAGCACGCCACCACCGCCTTCGAGGCCGCCGACGACAATCTCGACGATCTCGTGCCGGTGCTCGACGAGATCGACGGCTGGATCCAGCACATTCGCGAGGACCACAGCGAGCAGCGCTACCTCTCGGCGGTGGAAGACGCGGAGACCGCCGGCCAGCTGCTGGGCGATGGCGACGCCCTGATCGATGAGATCGAGGGCGCGCTCAGGGCTCTTGAGGCGCAGCGCGAAAGCGCCGGGCGCGAGCTCGACCGCGCCGAGGCGAGGGCCGCCGAGCTGCGCGGCGGCCCGCTCCGCCAGCCTGGCGTCTCGGCGCGCCTGCGCGCTCGGCTCGAGGCGCAGATCGAGCGGGTCGACGAGCTGCGCGAGGCCTCTCGGGCGGCCAAGCCCGACTGGCGCGAGATCGCCGGGGCGGCGGTCGACGCCGAGGGCGAGCTGGAGCACCTGCAGGAGATCGTCCGCCTCGAGGGGCGCGCCTACGGCGAGGCCGCCGAACAGGAAGAGGCCCTCGTGGCGCTGATGAAATCCCTGGCCACCTCGAGCGAGACCGAGAAGCGCGACCGCCTGCACGTGGCCGAGGCGGTGGGCGGCGCTCAGGAGCTGCTCGAAGCCTTCCAGGAAGCCCTGCACTCCGGCGACGCCTCGGGACGCCAGCTGCTCGAGCAAAGCCAGGAGGTCGCCGGCCGCCTGGCGTGGGCCAACGGCGTGTGGCGCTCGGAGCTCGACGTGATCCACCAGGCGAGCACCGAGCTGCGGGCCGCCGAGCTCAAGCTGCAGCGCGAGGACCGCCGCGACTGCGGCTACGGGGTCATCGTCGACTGCGCCCGCGGCCGTTCTCGCCTCGAGCGAGCCCGGCAGCTGGCCGACTCGCTGGAGTGGGAGCGCGCGCTCACCGCCGCCCACGACGCCGCCCACGCCATCGACGAGGACGCCCGCCGCGCCGCCGCGGCGGCCGACC
>JBCCLG010000773.1:0-3106 GCA_039027015.1 Acidobacteriota bacterium
CGCCGGTGATCGCCGAGGGCATGGCCTTCGTGACCGGCGGCTATCCGCCGGCGCGGCCGATCTACGCCATCAAGCCCGGCGGCCGCGGCGATCTCTCCCTCGAAGGCGAGGCGACCTCCAGCGACTTCGTCGCCTGGAGCGTGCAGCCCGGCGGCACCTACATCCCCTCGCCCATCGCCTACCGCGGCATTCTCTACATGCTGAACAACAACGGCCGCCTGGCCGCCTATGACGCCAAGACCGGCGAGCGTCTCTATCGCGAGCGCGTCGGCCGAGGCTCCACCAGCTTCAGCGGATCGCCCGTGGCCGCCGACGGCCGCCTCTTTCTGACCACCGAGGAGGGCGATACCCACGTGGTGCGCGCCGGGCGCGACTACGAGCACCTGGGCGTCAACGAGCTGGGCGAAGTGGTGATGACCACGCCGGCCATTTCCGACGGCCTGATGATCATCCGCGGCATGGACCACGTCTACGCCCTGGGCGCGCAGGGAGGCCCGGGCGCCTCGGCGGGCGCGGCCGAGGCGGCCGCCCCGAAATAAAGCGGACGTGCGAGGGCGGGCTCAGCCAGCCGGCGGCAGCTCGAGAACGCCCTCGTAGATATCCGCCAGCGAGAGGCTGAGACCAGGAGCGGTCGGCAGCTCCAGCTCGGGCCATGCCACCAGCGCCCGACGGGCTGGTAGAGTTTTAACAAGTCCCGCGGGGAACGGCCGTCCGCGGAAAATATTTCCAGGCCCGAGCCACCGGAAACGGAGAGCAGGTCCGCCCATGAAGACCGCAGAGCAGAGCATGATGAAGGCAGCCCGGCAGTCCCACCGGCGTCGGCTCGTGGGCCTCGCGCTGATCGCCCTTTCGATCGTCGTCTCCACCGGCTGCGCCACCAATCCGGCCACCGGCAGGAGCCAGCTGAGCTTCTACAGCGAGGCTGAGGAGGTGCAGCTCGGGCGCTCGAACGACGAGCAGCTCGTCGCCCAATTCGGCCTTTACGACGATCCCGAGCTGGCCGCCTACGTCGACCGCCTCGGCCAGAACCTGGCCGCGGTCTCGGAGCGTCCCGCGCTGCCCTGGACCTTTCGAGTGCTCGACGATCCGGTGGTCAACGCCTTCGCGCTGCCGGGCGGCTTTATCTACGTCACCCGCGGCATCCTCGCCCACATGGGCTCCGAGGCCGAGCTCGCCGCGGTGCTCGGACACGAGATTGGCCACGTGACGGCGCGTCACGGCGTCAACCGGCTGAGCAAGGCGCAGCTGGCCAACGTCGGCCTCGGCGTTGGCGCGGTGCTGGCGCCGGAGATGGCCGGCGGCTTCGGCGATTTGGCGCAGCAGGGCCTGCAGCTTCTCTTTCTCAAGTACAGCCGCGACGACGAGCGCCAGGCCGACGACCTCGGCTTCCGCTACGCCGATCGCGTGGGCCAGCATCCGGGCGGCTTTGTCGATGTGTTCGCCATGCTCATGGCCTCGAGCTCTCTCGGGGGCGGAGGTCGCCTGCCGGGCTACCTGCAGACGCATCCCGATCCCGAGGAGCGGCTGCTGACCGCGCGCCAGCGCCTCTCCCGGGTACCCGCCTCCTCCCTCGATCGGCCGCTCGGCCGCGAGGCGCTTCTCGAGCATTTGGACGGCATGCCCTTCGGTACCAACCCCCGGGAAGGATTTTTCGTCGGCACCTCCTTCGTGCACCCCGACCTCGCCTTCCGCCTGGAGCTGCCGGAGGGCTGGGTGGGTCACAACCAAAAGCAGGCTCTCATCGCGGTCAGCCCGGAGAACGACGCCATCATCCAGCTCACCCTGACCGACGAGGCGAGCGCCGACGCCGCGGCTCGCGCCTTCTACGGACAGCAGGGCATCACGCCGCGCAGCGCCTGGCGCGACGACGCCGGCGAGGCTCCGCGCCTCGAGGGCACTCGTCTTTTCCAGGTGGGCAGCGGCCAGCAGGTGATTTACGGCATGGCGGGCTTCGCCGAAGACGACGGCCGGGTCTACCGGCTGCTGGCGGCCACCGAGCAGGACTCGTGGCGCTCGTCCTCGGGCGTCATCGAGCGCTCTCTCGCGAGCTTCTCCAAGCTGCGCGAGCGGCGCTACCTCGAGGTCGAGCCCATGACCCTGGAGCTGATCACCGTCGATCGCGATATGAGCCTCGAGGAGTTCGATCGTCGCTTTCCGTCCTCGATTTCCCGCGAGCGTCTGGCGATGATCAACCAGGTCCTGGGCGGGGAGAGCCTGGTGCGCGGGCAGCGCGCCAAGCGCGTTCTCGGCTTCAACCCAGGGCCGCAGACCGGCGTTACCCTCGAGCCGGAGCGCTGAGCCCTTGAGATCGGCGCTGCTCATCGCCGGCGCGCTCTGCGCGGCCCTCGCCGCGCCGCGGGCGGGCGCCAATCCGCTGCTCTACGAGCTGGGCCGCAGCGAATCGCGGGTCTACTCCGCGCCGTTCAAGATCCGGCCGGGCGGCACCGCCGCGGGCTACGGCCTGGCCGAGCGGCTTGACCGCCTGGGCTATCGCCGGGTGCAAAGCAAACCCGAGAGCGCCGGCGAGTACTTCTTCGGCTTCGACATCTTCTGGATCCACCGGCGCTCTCACCGCTCAGCCGGCCGCGATCACGACGCGCGCCTCTTTGGCCTGCGGCTCGACGGCCGCGGCGGTCGGATCCTCGAGGCGGTGGACGCTGCGCGGGCGCCGATCGACTGGGATGACGCGTGGATCGAGCCCGAGGTTCTCGCCGAGTCTCTCGACGGCGGCCGGGCGCGTCGCGTGCGCCTCTCTCTCGAGAAGCTCCCCGAGCACGCCTGGCGCGCGGTGCTGGCCGCCGAGGACGCGCGCTTCTTCGACCATCTCGGGGTGGACGGCCGCTCGGTGGCGCGGGCGCTGCTGGCCAATGTCCGGGCCGGCGAGGTGACCCAGGGCGGCAGCACGATCACCCAGCAGCTGATCAAGAATCGCGACCTGACGCCCAAGCGTACCCTGCCGCGCAAGGCCTCGGAAGCGATGCGGTCGCTGGCCCTCGAGGCGGCCTACGACAAGGAGCAGATCCTCGAGGCCTATCTCGATCAGGTGTATCTGGGTCACCAGCAGGGCCTTGCCGTCCACGGCTTTGGCACCGCCGCCGAGGTCTAC
>JBCCLG010000774.1:0-3105 GCA_039027015.1 Acidobacteriota bacterium
CAACTACCGCTTTCGCGAGCGCCCCGGGATCGGCGCCCTCGCCGCGGCCCTGCGGGCGGGCGACGGACCGGGGGCCCTCGAGGTGCTCGACAATCCGGCCTACCTCGAGGTCGCGCGCCGGGACCCGCCGAGCGTTTCGAACAGGATCCTCGACCCCCTGACCGCGGCCCTCGAGGGCTACTATCGCTGCACCGAGCCCGCGGACGCCCTCGCCTTCCTCGAGACCTTCCGCATCCTGAGCGCCACTCGCCGCGGGCGCTGGGGAGCGCAGCGGCTCAACGCCCTGGTGGAGTCGAGGCTCGAGTCCATGGGTAGGTGGGATGGCGCCACCGGCTTCTACCCGGGCCGCCCCATCCTCATCGAGTCCAACGACTACCAGATCCAGCTATTCAACGGCGACCTGGGCGTATGCTGGCCCGAGGGCGCTCAAACCTGGGCCTTCTTCCCCGATCCCGCCCAGGCCGGCGCCCTGCGGCGAATCCCGCTGGCCAAGCTGCCGCCCCACGCCACCGCCTGGGCGATGACCGTGCACAAGAGCCAGGGCTCCGAGCTAGACCACGTGCTTCTGGTTCTCGGCGATCGGGATCCGGGAGATCTGCTCAGCCGGGAGCTGGTCTACACCGGGGTCACCCGGGCCCGCCAGCGGGTCGACGTGGCGGCGACCCGGGAGCTCATTTACGAAGCCGCTGCACGCTCGAGCCGGCGCACCACGGGCCTGACCGAGGCACTCGCGCGCAGCGAATGAAGCGGGCCGAGTAAGACTCAGGGCCGAGCAGCGTATGGATGGTGCCGGCGGCCACGGGAGTGGCGCATCAATGAGCGGATCCGCGTTGTGACCGTGACCGCCGGCTTCAGAAGCCCCCCGGTCAGTTGACCGGCAGCGGCTCGCTGAGCAGGAACGGCGCCACCTCGGCCTCGAAACTCTCGCCGTCCTTCTCCACCATACGGTAACTGCCCTTCATTGTTCCGCTCGGAGTGCCCAAGGGGCATCCCGAGGTGTATTCGAAAGATCCTCCGGGCGGCAGAACAGGCTGTTCGCCGACCACCCCTGGCCCGCGAACCTCCTCGACCTGGCCGGACTCATCCTCGATGATCCAATGCCGGCTCAGCAGCTGAACCGTGTGCTCGCCGAGGTTCGAAATGGTGACCGTGTATAGGAAAAACCACTGCTGGTTCGCGGGCTCCGAACGCACCGGATCGTAAACGGCGTGCACCCGGATCCGCACGCCGCGAGTCGAGGCTTCCGAGCTGAAGGAGTCTTCGAAGGGAAATTCACTCATGCCTAACTTCCGCATCTGCGTCTTGGATTCGCGCCGCCGAACGCGCCGCGCGGGTTCGACCCGTGGATGATAGCCGAAGGAAGCGAGGCGCAGCCTGCCTTTCCGCGCCCCTCTGGTACTCTTGACGGAGAGAAAGAATAACGCTGATTTCAAGTCGAGAGATCCAAAGGATCGACGTTTCAAGGGGAAGAATCTTGGGTGAAGAAGACTTTTTGCCTCTGCTCGAAGCCTGGGATGGAGACGGGCTGGTGATGCGCCACGATCGGCCCACCGGCACCTGGATTTTGATCGCCCTGCACTCGAGCGATCTCGGTCGGCCGACGGGCGGCACCCGCATGAGGGTCTACGACAGTCTGCGCAGCGCCGTTCGCGACGCCATGCGTCTCGCCGAGGGCATGACCTATAAATGGGCCGGGCTCGGCATGCAGTACGGGGGCGGCAAAGCGGTCATGGCGATCACCCGGCCCCTGGGGCCCGAGGAGCGCCAGGGCCTCATGCGCCGCTACGCCAAGCTCCTCGAATCGCTCTCCCAAGCCTTCTTTACCGGCGCCGACCTCGGCACCACCGCCAACGACATGGCCTACCTCTCGCAGCATACGACCTGCGTTCTGGGAGTCGACCCCGAGACCGGCGCCGCCACCGACCCCGGCCCGTTCACCGCCCGCGGCGTTCTCGCGGGAGTCCGCTCCTCCGTGCGCCTGGTCCTGGGTCACGAAACCCTCGAGAACTGCCGCGTTCTGATCCAGGGATTGGGCGGCGTGGGCATTCCCTTGGCGCACCTGCTGCGCGAGGAGGGCGCCCACCTGCTCTTGAGCGATTCCCAGCCCGAACGCGCCCGGCAGCTGGCGGCCAAGCTAGGCGGCGAGGCGGTTTTGGCCAGCCACGTCTACAGCGAAGAGTGCGACGTCTTTTCCCCGTGCGCGGTGGGCGGCGTTCTCAGCGAAGAGACCATCGCGTCTCTCCGCTGCCGCATCGTGGCCGGCTCGGCCAACAACCAGCTGCGCGAGGAAGACGACGCCGACCGCCTCGCCAAATGGGGCGTCACCTACGTTCCCGACTACATCGTCAACGCGGGCGGGGCCATGGCCATCAGCCTGATGCGAGAAGGCCTGCAGGACCGCGATCAGCTCATGGAGCGCGTCGACACCATCGGCCAGGCGGTGGCCGACATCCTCGAAGAGGCCTCCGCCTCCGCCACCACCCCGCTGGCCAGCGCCCGGCGCCGCGTCGACCGCCTGCTGTCTCAAACTCGCGGGTAGACTGCCAAGAAAACTCGACTCCACTCTCAAGCAAGACCGGTCTTTCAGGATCCCGACTGGGAGGCTTTCCGCTCCCAGCCGGAGTTTATGGAGCTTGTCGGAGAGGCGTAGCCGCCCCCTCCGCAGCCAGGACCGCCGACTCAGGCCGGCTGAGGATCGGCCGCCGGCTGGGGACCGGCCGCCTGCTCGGGCTCGTCCGCGGCCTGCGCGGAGGCCGACGCCACCTGGCCAGGCGTTTTCAGCTCGAAGGTCTCTTCGTCGAGGTTTTCGACCACGGCCTTGCGGAAGTCGGCTGCGGACATGAGGCCGACTGGCTCGCCGGACGCCTCCTCGAGGCGGTCCATCAGCTGCCACCAGGTCTTCTCGCGAGCCGAGATTTCGTCGAGATCGCGGACCTGGCCGTAGCGCTGGACGTAGCGGTTGTGGCGGCAGAACATGCGGAAGCAGGCGGTGCTGATCGGCCTCTTGGCGGCCAGGCCCAGGAGGCGCACGTCGTTTCCGACCTGGTGGATCGGCTGGCCCCATTCGCTGTAGCCGCCGAAGATGGTGCCCAGCTTCTCGAGGGC
>JBCCLG010000775.1:0-3095 GCA_039027015.1 Acidobacteriota bacterium
GCAGGGTCGCGGGATCCGCGCGGATCTCTCGACCTCCGAGCTGGTCGACGTCTTCGACCAGGAGCCGATGGAGTTCGCCCCCGGCGCCGGCTGGAGCTACAGCAATTCGGGCTACGTGCTGCTCGGCGCGATCCTTGAGGAGGCTTCCGGGATGAGCTACCCGGAATACGTCGAGACGCAGCTCTTCGAGCCCCTGGGCATGAGCGACAGCCACTACGGCGGCCGGCAGCTGATCCAGCGCAGGGTGAACGGCTATGAAGGGGCCGACGGCGAGTACCGCAACGCCCGTTTTCTCAGCATGACGCAGCCCCACGCCGCCGGCTCGCTGCTCTCGACGGTCGACGATCTCGCGCGCTGGACCCGGGCGGTGATGGCCGGCGAGGTGGTGAGCCTCGAATCCGTCGCCAGGATGACCACCAAAACCGAGCTGACGGACGGCGAGATTCGCGACTACGGCTACGGCTACCAGCTGGGTGAGCTCCGCGGCGAGCGCATGATTCACCACGGCGGCGGCATCTTCGGTTTCTCCACCCACGCTCTCTGGCTGCCGGACTCGAAGATCTTCGCGGTCGTGCTCTCGAACTCGCCGTCAAACGCCGTAACTCCTTCGTCCCTCAGCACGCAGCTGGCGGCCCACGCCCTCGGCAAGCCCTTCCAGACGTTTACCGCCATCGAGCTGGATCCGGAGCTTCTCGCGGAATACGTCGGCGTGTACCGGGTTGACGAAAGCTCGACCCGCTCGGTGCTCCTGGAGGATGGCAGGCTCTACACCCAGCGCGCCGGCTCGGAGAGGTTCGAGGTGCTTCCCCACGCCGAGGACGCGGTCTTCTATTCCCGCAGTCTCAGCCACCTGAAGTTCGTTCGCGACGCCGACGGCAGGGTGAGCGCCATGCACTTCTTCCCCGAGGGCGCGGAGACCGCCCAGGTGGCCGAGAAAATCTCCGAAACCGTCGAGACCGCTCCCTCGCGCGACGTGGCGGAGGTTTCGCCCGAGCTCTACGATCTTTGGGTCGGCACCTACGAGATCGCCCCGGGCTTCCTTCTCGAGATTCGAAGGGAGGGGGACCGCCTGATCTCCCAGGCGACCGGCCAAGGCTCCCTCGAGCTTTACCCGGCGTCGGTCCACCGCTACTTCGTGCGCGAGGTCGAGGCCGAGCTGGAGTTCGAGCCCGGACCCGACGGCCGCGCCCAGGCCGTGACGCTCTTCCAGGCCGGTCGGGAGATCCGAGCCGAGCGCGCCCGATAACCCCGCGCGAGCCGGCAGCGTTACTCCCGCCGGCGGTTCGGGGCGGGCAGGCGGATCGACGCCGAGCTCGACCAGGCGGCGATGCCGCCCGATTCGAAATCGTCTTCGAAAATGGCGGTGGCCGGGCGGATGCCCGAGCGCAGCTGGCTGCCCCGGCCGGTGCCCCACCTGACCTCGGCGCCGCCGCTCGACGGCAGATCGTAGGCGACGACGCCGCTCGAGGCGGTGCCGATCACCAGCTCGAGGTCCGAGTCCTGGTCGAGATTGGCCAGGGTCGGCGCGGCCAGGCCCCCGTTCCAGTCGTCGCCGAAGGAAGCGGGAAGATCGACGGCGTGAAGAGCGAGGCCGTCGGCGTCGAGCACGTGCAGCTGGCCAACGCGATCGCTGTGCTTCTCCGGCCAGGACGTGAAGAGGACTTCGGCGCGGCCGTCGCCGTCAAGGTCCACAACCACCGGCTCGCCGGCGAAACGAACGCCGGAGCCGGGCACGCTGAAGGGCCAGCTGCCGCGCTGGGTCTTGTCCAGCCAGTAGGCGTGCACCTTGCCGTCGTATGAGGCGTAGAGGATCTCCAGCTCGCCGTCGCCATCGAGGTCGGCGGGCACCGCGTTGGTGACCGAATTCTCGATGACGCTGAAGTTCTGGGAGAGCGGGCCGGTGCCCGGGCCGGCCTGGGGAATGACGGTCCAGTCGTAGCCGCCGCCGCGCCAGCGGGTGCGGTCGAGATTGAGAATCCACGGCAGGTAGTAGAGATCGCCGGCGGGATCGCCGATCGAGCAGTCGTAGACGTCGCCGACCACCACGATCTCGAGCCTGCCGTCGCCGTCTAAATCGGCGACGGCGGGCGCCGCGTTGGCGAAGTTCGGCCGATCCTCGATTCCGCAGTTGGCAAAGCCCCTGAGATCCGCTTCGTGGTCGACGTGCACGCCTACCTGGCTCCACACCTCGCCGACGCCGTAGATGGCGTTCGCGGGGAGCTGGTTTCCTGCGGGATCGAGGGCGGTGATGTAGTGGGTATCGGTGGGGCCGATGATGTCGGCCAGGCCGTCGCGGTCGACGTAGGCGACGGCGATATTCTGGTTGAACATGCCAGCGCCGAAGCCCGGCTCACCGGGCCTGCGGGCCGGCCAGCCGGGACGCACGCTGCCGTCGGCCTGGTAGACGCTCATCTGCTCGGTGCCGCCCGAGCTGGCGCGAGCGACCAGGATCTCAAGCCGGCCGTCCCCCTCGAGATCGGCCAGCGCCAGGGTGCGAACCTCGCCGCCGCCGAAGGGGTTGCGGCTCCACTCTTCCTCTCCGAGGTGGTCGTAGACCGTCAGCTGGTCGCCGCCCCGCCCGACGACTATTTCCAGGTCGCCGTCGCCGGTGAGATCGGCCACGGCGACGCCGGGCCACGAGCGGCTGCCGTTCGAGGCTCGCCACTCGAGCGCTCCGGTGGCGCCGTCGAGAGAAACCAGGTCTCCGGACGCCCAAATCACCTCGACCTGCCCGTCGCCGTCGAGGTCGGCGACGGCGGGGGAGCCGTACCAGCCCCTCTCGCAGAACGACTGAAAGCAGCCGCCGCGCTGCCATTTGAGAACCGGCTCGGCCACGCCGCCGCCGGCCGCCGCGGCGGGCGCGATCAGGCCGCCGGCCAAAGCAGCGGCGGCGACGAATTCGGCTCGGATCCGCTTGCCGAAAAGCGACCGACTGGAGCTCGACTGGTGTGGCATCCAGGGAATTTTACGCGCAACGCCGCTCGGCCCGCCCCCGGAAGCCTCTCGAGCGGCTCTCGAGGCTTCTCCTGAAGGTCGCCGGTCGGCCGGCGGCGAGGCTGCGGCCGACTAGCGGGCCGCAGCCGGCGACGTCGCGA
>JBCCLG010000776.1:0-3093 GCA_039027015.1 Acidobacteriota bacterium
ATCCGCAAGACCTCGCCGCCGTGGCCCTCGACATCGACCGCGATAAAGCCGCGGCCGTGCTGCCTTGAGTAGTACACGGGATCCACCGTGCCGAGCCGCTGCATCATCGGCTCGGTGGCCACGATCCCTTCGTTGATCAGCGCCTTGTTGGCGTTGATATACGCGAAGAACTGGCGCGCCTCGTCGACTTTGGAGACCAGCTCGGCGTTGCGCTGGGTGAGCGGCGCGAAGAATTTATTGACCGCCCCTTCCGGGTAGCCTTGGCTCACCAAATAGGTGCGGAAAGCCTCGACCTCCTGGGTCTTCTTGCCGGTGGTGAGGCGCGAGAGCTCCACCAGGCCATGGCCGAAATACTCGTAGCGCGCCTCGAAGGCCCCGGCCTCGCGCTCGAGCGGCAGGAGGCGATACTCGCCGAAATTGATCGCCACTCTCAGGCCGCGATCGAAGGGAAAGCCGCGCTTGACGAAAGCGGGGTAGAGGCGCTGGATGTGCACGGCCAGGGCCAGCAGGCTGATGGCGCGCCGGGAAGAGTAGAAGGCACCGTCGCCGAGGTATTTCTCCAGGCGCAGGCCCAGATCGCTGGCCAGGCGATCGATCGTGCGCTGGAACTGCACGGTCATTCGGAAGGCGTTTTCCAGCGCCGAGCGCTCCGAGCGCCCGAGCATGGCGAGGGTCGCGGAGAAGTCCGTGATGTCGTAGACCAGGCCGAAGCGCTGGACCACCGGATCCACTACCCAGGGGGCCGCGAAATCGATCGGCCGCGTGGCCGGAGACAGCCGCAGAACCGGCGGACCGCCAACCCAGGTGGTGTTCATCGTGCGGTCGCGGCACACCAGCTGGCCGTCGGCCTCGCGGGTGAGCGGCACCACCATTTTGCGCAGGGCGTGCAGCAGCTCAAAGGTTTGCAGGCGCGGCAGAAGGTCGTCCCACAGATCGAGGTCCTCGGCGGAGAGGAGCTTGCCGGCGTCGTAGCTCTCGAGGCTGGCCAGAAAACGCAGGTAGCCAGGCCTGAAAAGGGCCTTTTGGGGCTCTTCGGCCATGTCGATTCCCAGCAGCTCGCGGCCCGCCGCGGCAACCGCAGGCTCGCGCTGGGCGAGCGAGCCGTGCCATTCCGTAAGATCCCGGAGCCTGCGCCGCAGCTCCCTGCCGTCGATATCGAGCTTGGCCTTGAAGTAGCTGGCCAATTCGCTCAAGTCCGGGCCCACGTAATCCTCGCTGCAGATCAGCACGTTGGTGCGCATCAGCGTCAGGATCTCGGGAAAAAGCGAGCCCTTATCAACCCCCATCTCGGCCGCCAGGCTCTGGGCCAGATCCCGGTGGAGATCGCAGACCCGATCGAGCCACCTGCCGAGCACTTTGTACTTCACCGTGTCGCCGTGCTCCCGTCCGTGGGCGGCGTTACGCTGCCGGATGTGCTTGGGAACGTCTTTGATGCGCCGCGCCGTGTCCAGGGAGTGCTGCAGCCAGAAGATCGCCGTGTAGTCGACCCCGATGCTCGACACCAGGGCGTTTTCGAGGGTCTGGGTGAGCGCCGCGTGGTAGGCCTCGCGAGCATTCCCGTAGGCCTTGCTGTCAAAGGGCTTGCGGGTGAGAGCAGCGAGCTGGGCATGCTCTTCGGCGAGAAGATAGTCGGCCAGCAGGGAGTCGAGCTGCTCGGTCTTCGGAGAGGTGAGCAGGGGAAATCCCGAAAGCGGCGCCGCGGTCTCGTCTTCCTGGAAGATCAGCTGCGGCACGGGCAGCATTTCGTCGGCACCGGAGAGCGCTCTGCGGATGTCCGCGGGCTCGGGCCGGAGGAAGACAAACTTTCCCCGGCAGAGATGTTCGACAACAGGATTTGACATGCGGAAGCCTCGGGCGGCGCCGGCCCGGACGGGGTCGTTCTCGGGGCCGGGATCACGGGAGGGACGGGCCGATAAGATATAGCACAACAGCCGTCCAGAGCAGGCCCGAAAAAGCCGACGCCGCCGCGGTTTTCGCCAAGAGCCATGTCGCACAGACCCACCCCAGCGCCCCTCAAGAAGCGATCCGGATCGCCCCTGCTCCAGCTTGAAGGGCTGATCCTCGAGGCGCGCGGCGCCGGCCGGCTGGTCGACGAGCTCGATCTCGAGATTCACGCCGGCGAAATCCTCGGCCTTGTAGGCGACTCGGGCAGCGGCAAGACCCTCAGCTCCTTGGCCATCATGGGCCTGCTCCCTCCGGGCATCCGCGTGGCTGGAGGCTCGCTGAGGATCGACTCCGCGACCGCTGCGCTCGGCGCCCGGTCCGCGCGATCGCGCGGGGCGAGACGCCGGGTCTCGATGATCTTCCAGGAGCCTCGCTCGGCCTTAAACCCCCTTTTCTCGGTCGGCTTTCAGATCGCCGAGGCGCTGCGGCTGGAGGGGCTCCGCGGCCGGGCCCTGCGCTCGCGCGGGCTGGAGCTTCTGGACCTCGTGGCCCTGGCCGATCCCGAGCTGCGGTGGAGGGCCTATCCTCATCAGCTCTCGGGCGGTGAATGCCAGCGGGTGATGCTCGCCATGGCGCTGGCCAGCGAGCCGAGCCTCTTGATCGCCGACGAGCCCACCACCGCCCTCGACGTTTCGGTCCAGGCCAGAGTGCTCGCCCTGATCGAGCGCCTGCGTCGCGAGCTCAGCCTGGGGATCTTGCTCATCACCCACGATCTGGCCGTGGTTGCCGCGATCTGCGATCGCCTGGCGGTCATGGAGCAGGGAAGGAAGGTCGAGGAGGGGAGCGTGGCGGAGATCTTCGAGTCTCTCCCTAAGGAAGCCGCCACCCGCCGCCTTCTCGAGGCCGGGCGATCGCAGTCCGCCGGGAGATCGACGCCGTGAGCGAAGCGATTCTCGAGGCGCGCGGCGCGTGCAAGGCCTTTGCCGTGCGGCGCCTCGTGGGCTGGCGCCTCCAGACCTCGAGCATCGAGGCGGTGTCGAAGGTCGACCTCGCCCTGGCGGCGGGGGAGAGCGTGGCCCTGATCGGCGAATCCGGGTGCGGCAAGAGCACCTTGGCCCGCTGCCTGGTGGGCCTTTTGCCGCTCGACTCCGGCCGGATTCTCCTGCGGGGTGAGGCGCTCAGCTCCCTGGAGCCTGAGGCCCGCAAGCG
>JBCCLG010000777.1:0-3090 GCA_039027015.1 Acidobacteriota bacterium
CTCGATCGGCGCCTTTCGGGGGTCCTCGGCCAGCTCTTCGGCAGCGGCTCCGGCCTGATTCTGAGCGGCACGGTGCTGGCGGTTCTCTACGGCTACCAAACGCGCTTCTTGGCGGTCTCCCTCAATCTTCTGCAGGCCAGCCTCACGCGCGTTAGGCCGAACCTCGACGACGCCGCCAGAACGCTGGGCGCCTCGCCCCTGCGCATGCTCTTCAGGGTGCACCTGCCGATGCTGCGCGGCAGCCTCTTCGCCGCGGCCCTTCTGGTTTTCGTGGACGTGATCAAGGAGCTGCCGGCGACGCTGATTCTGCGGCCGTTCGGCTTCGACACCCTGGCGGTGCGGGTGTACCGGCTGGCCTCCGACGAGCGCCTGAACGAGGCGTCGACCGGCGCCCTGGCGATCATCCTGATCGGGATCCTGCCGGTGATCGTGCTCTCGCGCATGCTCGATCGCTCGCGGCCCGGCGATGAGCCGGCGCAGGGCGACGGGTCCCCAAGGGAGCCCGCGCAATGACCGGCCGAGGCGAAATCCAGGGCCTCGAGGTCAGAGGCGTCACTCACCGCTTCGGCAGCTTTACCGCGGTGCGCGGAGCCGATCTCTCAGTGCAGCCCGGAAAGGTCCACTGCCTGCTCGGCCCCTCGGGCAGCGGCAAGTCGACCCTGCTGCGCCTGATCGCCGGGCTCGAGGAGCTGCAGGAGGGCCAGATCGACATCGACGGCGCCCCCGTGGCGCGCCCGGGCCGGCAGACTTCGCCAGAGAGGCGGGCGGTCGGCCTGGTTTTCCAGGACTACGCCCTCTTCCCGCACCTGACCGTTCTGCGCAACGTTGCCTTCGGCATGCCCAGGGGAGGCGGGCAGGCGGCCTCGGCCCGTGAGCTTTTGGGGCGCGTCGGCATGGAGGACTACGCCGCCGCCATGCCCCACACCCTCTCGGGCGGCCAGCAGCAGCGCGTGGCCCTGGCCCGTGCCCTGGCCCGCAGACCGGCGGTGATGCTCCTCGACGAGCCGTTTTCGGGACTCGACGCGCGCCTGCGCGAAGAGATCCGCCACAGCACCCTGGACCTTCTGCGCGGCTCGAGGGTGGCGACCCTCTTCGTGACTCACGACCCCCGCGAAGCCCTCCTCACCGGCGACGCGATCAGCGTGATTCAGGCCGGCGCCGTGGCGCAGACGGGAACGCCCCACGAGGTTTTTCACCGCTCGGCGAGCCTGGAGGTCGCCAGGGTCTTCGGGCCCGTCAACCGACTCTCAGCGACGGTGCGGGGTGGCCGGGCCGCCTCGCCATGGGGCGAGCTCAAGGCGCCCGGACTCGCCGAGGGCGCGGCCGTGGACCTCCTGGTGAGACCCGGATCGGTCAGCCTGCGCGGCGAAGATCCCGGCGCGGGCTCCGGGCTTAGGCCGGCTCCGGGCCGCGTTCTCCGCGCCGAACAGGCCGGCGAGCTGGTTCAGCTCGCGGTCACCCTCGACGGGGCGGGACTCGAAATCGAGGTCCAGGACTTCTCGCGGCGCCTCTGGAGCCCAGGTGACCGGGTTTGGACCGAAGTTCACGGGGAGCACGTCACGGTGCGCGAAGCGGCCGGCTGAGCCCGACCCGTGGAGGCAGGGCCGGCTTTTGGAAACCGGCCCCGAGGTCAAAAAGGCGGCTCAGGTTTTGAGAAAGCCCGCCGGCCGCAGCAGAGTCCTGAGGAGGCTCGGCCGGAGCAGGTTGCGGGCCGCCGCCTGTTCGGGGGCGTCCGGATCCACCGACGCTTCCGGGGCTATCTGGGCTTCCGGGGCGGCCGAGGCTTCCGGGGCGGCCGAGGGTTCCGGGGCGGCCGAGGGTTCCGGGGTCTCCGTGGATTCCGGGGCTATCGAGTCATGCGCCTTCTCGCCGAAGCCGGCGTCGGCGAAGATCGGGCAGCCGGCCCGCGCGGCGGCCAGGCGGTGGCTCTCTTCGCTCTCGTCGTCGACCGCCGCGGCGTCGAACTCCCTGGGCTCCTGGGCCCAGCCTTGGAGGTTGCTGGCCACCAGATCGGCCAGCACGTCGGCGTGATCGTCGCCCTCGTTGAGGCAGCCGATGTAGCGAAACTGCTCGCCGCCCGCCTCTTCGAAAACCTCGCGATACTCGCGATCGATCTCGTCTGTGGTCTCGAGGCAGTCCACCGCGAAGCCGGGGCAGATCACGTCGAGTGATTTGATGCCCGCCTCCGGCATGGCCTCGAGGGTGTCTTCCGTATAGGGCTTGAGCCACTCCTCGCGGCCAAAGAGGCTCTGGAAGGTGACCAAATAGCGATCCTCCGAAAGGCCGAGACGATCCGCCAGCAGGCGGGTCGTCTTGTGGCACTGGCAGTGGTACGGATCGCCGTTCAGGAAGTACCGCTTGGGAATGCCGTGGTAAGAGGTCACCAGCATTTGAGGCTCGCCGTGCTCGTCCCAGAATTTGCGCACTCGACCCGCCAGGGCGTCGATGAAAGCCGGGTCATCGTGGTACTGGTTGATGGTTCGCATCTCGGGAACCCAGCGCCACGTGCGCAGTTCCTTGGTGATGGCGTCGAAGACCGAGCCGACGGTGGATCCCGAATATTGGGGGTAGAGAGGCAGGACCACGATGCGGCGGCAGCCCTTATCCTTGAGCTTCTGGAGCGCCCCGGGGGTCGAGGGCTCGCCGTAGGTCATGGCCAGCTCGCAGTGCACGGGCGTACCGAAGCGAGCCTGAAGGCGCTCCTCGATCATCTCCGTGAGCCGGTTCGAGGACACCAGGAGCGGCGAGCCTTTCTCGGTCCACACGTTGGCGTAGACCTCGGCCGACTTTTTGGGCCGAAAGGTGAGAATCGGACCGTTCAGAATCAGCCACCACAGCGGGCGGTTGAACTCCACGACCCGCGGATCGCCAAGGAACTGGCGCAGGTACGGGCGGAGGGCCTTGGCGGTCGGCGCTTCGGGCGTCCCGAGGTTGGCGACGATGACCCCGATGGCCGGCTTCTCGCCGTGCTCGAAGTCCCTTTCGACTGTGAATAAATCTTGAGGCATGATTCTCGAATCAGAGGGCTGGGATGGGTCGGGCGGCAGGCCCCGGTGGGCCCGTATCGCGCCGTCGAGAAGCGGCCTATTC
>JBCCLG010000778.1:0-3090 GCA_039027015.1 Acidobacteriota bacterium
CGGCCTGCAGAGAGTCGAGCGATAGAGAACCCAGGAACCCGTGGGGTCGAGGATGCTCCAGCCCGGCGTGACCCGCACCTCATTGCCCAGGCTGAGCTTGACCGGAGGCCCTCCGTCTACGGCCCTCGAGTAGAGCTCGTCGAAGCCGAGGCTCTCCTGATCGCCCGCGTAGAGGACCCTTTGGCTGCCCGGCGCGACCGCGAAGACTTCGACGTTGCCCACGCCATCGCTGAGCTGTGTCGTGATCAGCTGCGAAAACGCAGCGCTCGGACACAGCACGACGAGCGCGCACAGCAGAACTCGCGCGGCGGCGGAGGCTTTCATAAACTTCTCATCTCAAGGACCTTCCGATCTCCATGACGCTTGGAGCGACGACTTCCAATCGTGAGCCTGATCTACCCATCAGTATACAGGTTTCTCTGACTCGGATTCCTCAAGCGCGCCGCTCGTGACCGGCGCTGCCCGCCGTCTCGGGCCCTGGCGTCTGCTCTATACTGCGCCGATGGCCACCCCTTCTCAGCGCGCCTCGACCCGCCGAGCGGACAAGGTCCCGGTCGTCATTCTCAACGGCTTCCTCGGGTCGGGAAAAACGACTCTGCTCAGAAGCCTGATCGTACAGGCGAGCCAAAAGGGCCTTTCCATTAGCGTGGTTGTCAACGACATGAGCGAGCTGGACGTCGACGGCGAATTGGTGGGCAACACCGATCTTTTCGACGGCGAGGGGCTGGACTTTGAATCGATCCACTCCTGCATTCTGAGCAGTCAAAAAGGCATCAAGAAGCTCCGCCGGGCCTTGGCGAATATGACGGCGGATCGTTCGCCGGATCTGATCCTCATCGAGACTTCCGGAAGCTGCCACCCGATGCCGCTTATTCAGCTCCTGAAGTCGAGAGCGAAACTGCGGTTGACCGGGGTCTTGACGCTGATCGACAGCGCGATGCTCGCCCAGGACTACGACGACGGGCGCCAGATTTTCCCCCGTATGCAGCACAACGTTCAGAATCAGAAGCGCGACACCACCAATCTGCTCGTCGAGCAGATCATGTTCTGCAGCCACCTGATTCTGACCAAGGCGGACCGAATCGAACCGGGCAGAATCCGCGGCATTGGCGCGTCCGTTCATGCGCTCAACCCCCTGGTCTCGGTGGTTTCGGTACTTTGGGGCAAGCTCTCCCTGGATGAGGTCTTGGCCATGCCGGACTATGACTTCCACCGGGTGGCCCAGCTGGTCAAGGAGCTCACGCCCGTCTTGAAGGTGGAATCCCGCAACGACCGGCCGTTCAATTTGGCGACCCGGGTGCTCCGAGACGACCGCCCGTTTCATCCCCAGCGCCTGTGGGAAACGTGCCACCACCATCTCGGGGAGCGGATCTACCGAAGTAAAGGTTTCTTTTGGCTCGCCGGTCGCGATCAGCATTCGCTCCTGTGGAGCCAGGCCGCTGGAGCGATCAATCTGGAGCTTTTAGGGCACTGGCGCGCGGGGGTCCTCGAGCAGGAAGACCACGGCCTTTCTCCGGAGGAAGTCGAGCTTCTGGAGGAGAGGCTCGCCGAGGAGTCGGGGCGCTTTGGGGATCGCCACTGTCACCTCACCGTCATCGGCGACCGCGAGCAGGTGGACGCCTTCGCCGAGGCCCTGAGGCGCTGCTTCCTGACCGAGGAAGAGATAGACCACTGGCGATCTGGCGGCGAGTTTCCGGACCCCTGGCCCTCGAGTTTGGCGAGAATCTCGGGGTAGGGCCGGTCCGGCTGCCGCCTCTTTGCCAAAACGAGCCAAGGCACGCCGGCCGCGGGAGACCAGCGCGCTCGCGGGCGATGCCGAACGGGCGGCCAAGCCTAGTTCTGGCAGGAGCCCGGGCGCCCCTCCTGGGGCAGGCTGGCCTTTCCGGTGCGCGCATTGACGATCACCTGCACCTTCTCGGATCCCTTGAGAACGTCGACGTAGAACTTGGCGCCGTCCTGGGCGCCCAGCTCCTTCAGCTCGACGCCGACCACGACTCCTCCCACGAGGCCGCCGCCGATATCGCCAGCCTCTCCGGCCGACAGAGAGAGCTCGTGCTGGACCTCATCGGCCCAGGCGGGCGGATAGCCTTCGGTGATGCAGACGCGGCAGGAGTAATACCACTGGGAGGACTGCGGATCCCAAGGGTAGCCGGGTCCCACCGACAGCTTGACGTTGAAGTAGGTGTCGTCCACCAGGTGATCCACCTGGTCCCAGGCCGCGGCGCACTGCGCTTCGGCGTAGTCGTAGGCGGGACCGCTGTTGTTGGTCGACGAGTTGCAGGTGAAGTAATAGCCGGTTTGGCCTGAGTGGAAGCTCCAGATCGTCCCCTGGTTGCACCAGGGTTCCGCGATGGCGGGGGCGGCGGCGAAGGTTGAGAGACAGGCGAGCAGGGCGAGTTTCTTAAGCATTCGTTTCTCCTGCGCACGGAGCGCGCGTTCGTGATCGATTCGGGTCACACGGCGGGCCTACCGAGCGATCTGGCCCGCCTTTCAAACGTCTATGTATGCGCCGTTCGCACTAGCGCTCCATCAACCGAGCGAAATTTTTTGGCGCGCCCGAAACCTCGAGCCGAGGGGAGGTCGAGGGACGACAAAGACCCTGCGCTATAGTTGACGCTCACCGACACCACGCCGCCCGGAAGGGCTTCTCGAGGCCTGCGAGGGATTGGGAGCGCGCCTTTCGCATGGAAAAGAGACCCCCAACCCCACCGCCCGCGCCCGCCGCGGCGGGCGCCGAGGGGCGCACGAGAGACGTCACCCTTCTGCTCAAGGCGTGGCGCGGGGGCGACGCCGAGGCGCGAGACGAGCTGCTGGCGGTGGTGTACCGGCACCTGCGGGAGCTGGCGCGGCATCAGGCCCAGCGCGAGCACGGCGCCCGGACGCTCCAGCCCACGGCGCTGGTGCACGAGGCGTACCTGAGGCTGATCGACGCGGACATCGACTGGCACAATAGAGCGCACTTCTTCGCCGTCGCCGGACGCACCATGCGGCGGGTTCTGGTGGACGAGGCGCGCAGCCGAGCCCGGCTGAAGCGGGGCGGCGATAAGCCCCTGTGCCTGGACGACCTGAGCTCGGATCCGGCGACCGAAG
>JBCCLG010000779.1:0-3089 GCA_039027015.1 Acidobacteriota bacterium
CGACCGCGGCCAGGCAGCCGAGGGTGAGGAGCAGGGTGACGCCGAACGCCGCGGTCCGCCGAGGGGCCTTCGAGGGTGAAGCGGAGGGTTCACGCATAGGGCAGGGTTCCCTTGAGTTGAGTCGAGAAGAGAAGAGAAAGGCGGCAGCTCAGGAGAAGCCGACGGCGCAGGTCGGGTCGGATTTGCCGCCGGGGAAGCTGCATTCGGCGGCCATGGCTTCCACGCGCTGGCGCTCGATGATCGCGGGCCTGGCATAGCGCCGTTTCTCGGAGCCTCGGGCCTGAGATTCTTCGAGGGGATTCGAGCTTTCGGAATGTCGCACTCTGCGTCTCCTCGGCCACCGGAACCGGCGGTGGCCGCTATGCTGCGGGCAATGCGGCCTTGGGCCTGCCGCGCGCCATCATCGTCTGGATAGATCCCGCGAGCGCCGCTGGCTCGCCCTGGGACGGCGGAGCGCGGCGGCGGTCGTGCAAGGCGCGGCAGCCGCGGCCCGGATTGGGTCCAGACTCAAGGTCGCAGCAGCGCGGAACAGAACCCGCCGCGCGACCGACTCGTGCGCCTTTCCTCTCCATTGTAGAGGATCCGCCTCAAAGGGCCTAAGTCTACGAGGGCGAATGTCAAGAGAGATCCGCGCTTTGCGGAAAAACAGGACGATTCTCTGGAAAATCAGCTCTTTTTGCGCTCGCGGCCGCTGCCCCAGCGGGACTGCAGGGCGACGCCGAGCGCCACCCCTAGGGGCAGGGCCCACGCCTGGTAGGGAGCCAGCTGCGGAACCGCGTCCAAAATCAGCCAGGCGCCGGCCGCCGAAGTGCCGACGATCAAAAGACCCTCAAAAACCTTGCTGGCGAGCAGGAGGCCCAGAAGACCGGCCAAAACCGCGGCCGCGATCAACCACAGCCCGTCCGCGGCCGCGGGCCAGATGAGGGGCGTCAGCCACACGCCGAAGGCCGCTCCGGTTAAAAAGCCGACCGCCGAAACCACCAGCCTCTGGGCGGTCAAGGCCAGGATGGCGCCGACCACCGCGGCAGCCGCTGCGAGCAGCAGCCTGGCTTCCGGCGAGGCCAGCGCGAGGTGACCGGCGAGGGTGACGGCCAGCGCCGCCCCCAATCCGCCGACCGCCAGCCAGTAGAGCCTGCGGCCGAAGAGCAGCAGAGCGGCGCCGCCCAGAAGCAGGGGCAGCGCGGCGGGCTCGATGGCGATCGGGCTCGAGCGAAGGAGAGAGAGAGCTTTATCGGCGAGGTTCGAGAGATCGTTTAGCATAGCGGTCACCCGAAGCTTATCCTCGGCGCGGCCGCCCGCTGCCGAGGATTCCGATGGCGGCGACGATGGGCGGCGATTCGGGACTGGTATGAGCACCTTCCGCCTTCCGATTCACCCGGAGACCGAATCCGGTCCCCGCCTCGCGGTTCGCCTGGACCGCGCCGAGAAACCGCGCCACCGGCGGCTCTGCGTGCTCTACTGCCACGGCTTCGCCTCCTCTCAGGGTGGCGACAAGGCCGACTTCTTCCGGCAGCGCTTCCTGCACGCGGGTCTCTCGGTCTGCAGCTTCGATTTTCGAGGCCACGGCGAGTCGGGCGGCTCCATGCGGGATCTTTCCTTGACGCGCTGTCTGGAGGACGTTGAGGCGGTGCATCGCCACCTGCGCCGCGAGGGCTCCTTCGAGCAGATCCTGCTCTTCGGCTCGTCGATGGGCGGCGGCGTGGCCTTCTGGTACGCCTCCCGGCACCCGGAGTCGGTCGCCTGCGCCGTCGCCATCGCGCCGGCGCTGGAGATGCACGAGGGTCTCCTGCGCAGGCTGGGTCCCGAGAAGGCCCAGGAGTGGCGGGAGAAGGGCTCGATTCTCTTTGAACACGAGCTCGGGGGCTACGAGCTATCCTGGAATTTGATCAAGGATTTGCGCGGCTACTCGCGCTCGCGCCTGGCGAAGGCTTACGGTACGCCCAGCCTGATTTTCCAGGGCGTTCTGGACGAGTCGGTGTCGTGGCGCGCGGTGGCCGACTTCGTGGCCGGAACCGACGCCAAGGTTCACATGCACCTGATGGCGGACGGCGATCATCGCCTGATCGATCGGCTGCCCTTCTTATGGCGCATGCTCTCTTCCTTCCTGGCCGCGGAGGGCGTTCTTGCGAACTCCTGAGCCGGCGAACTCGACCGCCCAGACGGCGATTTTCTGAGACGACGCGGAGACTTTGCAGCGTGCCCTCCCCCGACCCCGGCGCCCCAGATCTCGGCAGCGAGCCGCTTCCCACCAGCCGCGGCCGAGAGCTGCGCTGGAGCTGGCTGGGCCGGCGGCCCTACGGCGCGACCTGGCGGCTTCAGGAGGAGATCCGCCGCCTGCTGCAGGCCGGCAAAGGTCCCGAGAGGCTGCTGCTTCTCGAGCATGATCCGGTTTTCACCCTCGGCCGCAACGCCTCGGAGGACGACGTTCTGGCCGACCGCGGCTGGCTCGAGAGCCGGGGCGTCGAGGTGCACGAAAGCAACCGCGGCGGCCAGGTGACCTATCACGGTCCGGGGCAGCTGGTCGGGTATCCGATCGTCGACCTGCGGCCTGACCGGCGCGACGTCGGCCGCTACGTGCGCGATCTCCAGGAGGCGCTGATCCGCACCCTGGGCGAGATCGGCATCGAGGCCCGCCGCAAAGACGGCAAGGACTTCATCGGAGTATGGGTCGGCGACGCCAAAATCGCCTCGATCGGCGTCCACCTCGCCCGCTGGGTGGCGATTCACGGCTTCGCGCTCAACGTCAGAACCGAGCTGGCGCACTTCGGCGGCATCGTAGCCTGCGGCCTGGACGACGTGGCCATGACCTCGGTGGAGGCGGTGGCCGGCGGCGCGCCGTCGCCGGCGGATCTCGCCCCCCTGCTCTCGCGTCATCTGTCCGAGATCCTGGAGCGCAGGCTGACCCTGGAGACGCGGCTGGACGAGGCCGAAATCGCCGCCGAGGCCGCGAAGATCCCGGTCAAAAAACCACGGAGAGCGCCCCGTGTCGGCCGTTGAGAGAGGGACACAGCCCGGCCCCGCCCAGGAAACCCCGGGGGTGGTGGGCCTCAACGCGGTGATCGTCGCGGTGACCGACGAGGAGCCTCGGC
>JBCCLG010000780.1:0-3089 GCA_039027015.1 Acidobacteriota bacterium
ATGGTGTTCAACGCCGGCCGGTTCCGCGCCCTGCGGGAGTGGTTTGGCGTCGAGGCGATGGACGCCCGCATCGCCACCGCCTCGGGAGTCGGGCACCACGGCCGAGATTTTGTCGTCCATTGCCTCTCCGCCGACAACGCCGGAGAGCCGGTGGAAAATCCGCGCCAAACGCCGGCCTACCGATACTCGGAGCGGTTCGGCCCGATGCCGCCTTGTTTTGCCCGGGCAACCCGCTGGCGCCGCGGCGATGGCTCACCCTGGCTGATGGTGGGCGGCACCGCGAGCGTCCGAGGTGAGATCAGCTGCCATCACGAGGATCTCAGGCGACAGCTCGACGAGACCTTCTACAACCTCGCCGCCGTAGTGCGCTCGGCGCGGGGAATCGACTGCGCTCGACTGCAGCCCGCCGACGTGCGCTCCCTGCTGCGCGAGTACGAGGACCTGCGGGTGTACTTCGTGGTTCCCGAACAGCGAGAGGCTATCGCCCGGCGCCTCCGGGGCTTGATCTCGCCGCGGGCTCGACTCGAGTTCGTGCACGTCGATCTGTGCCGACCGGATCTGCTGGTGGAGATCGAGGGGCTGGTGCCCCTCGGTGGCCGGGACGCCGCGGGGCCGCCGAGCCGCATTTAGGGCTCCGGAAAGCTCAGCACCGGGACTCGGGGCAGCTCGCGCTGAAGGCGCCGGGGAGGCCGGCGCCTAAAACTCGACGTAGCTCAGGAAGAACTCCGGCGGCTCGAGGCCCCCGGTCACCAGCTCGTTGGCCAGCTCCGGAGTGAGCGAGAACTGGCCGGCCCGCAGCCGCGGACCGGAGAGCAGGAGGACGTCGAAGGCCTCCAGCTGGTCGAAGCGTCCGCGCACCTGCACCAGGCAGTTGGCGACGTCGCGCAGAGCCTTGAAGACCGAAGCTTCAGACGCCGTGTTGATCTCCAGGAGCGGACGACCCTCCGAGGTTCCGCGGTAGACGCGCGCGTCTTCGGTTCCCTGACTGCGCAGATATTGCTGGATCTCGTTGGCCAGCGCCTCGTCGCCCAGAGAGTCTCGCCTCAGCCTGATGAGGTCGACGAAGCCCGCGCTGGTCTTGGGCAGGTTGGCGAGGGCGTCGGCCTCCGCCGCCGGGCGCTCGCGGAGCGCCTGCTCGGGCAGCGCCAGCCCGCCCCTCGAGCTGCCTTCGCTCACCAGGTCGGCGAGAGTTTTCTCCTCGTCCTCAAAGCGCGCGGACTTGTCCAGCTGCTGGGCCTCGCCGCCATCGATCAACCGCGCGTTCGAGAGGTTCCGCCCTTTGTTGATCCGGTCGGTCTTCTCGAAATCGATATCCGCGGCCGGATACGACGCCTCGGTGCCGTTTTGAAGGGTGATGATCACCATTTCGCCGTCGCGTTTATATTCCTTCGACGCAGTGATCTGCTCGCCGTCCTTCAGGATGACGATGAACGACCAGGCGGGGCTGGCCGCCAGGATCGCCCAGCCGACGAGCAGCGCGGTCAGGAGTCGGGGCCGGGCCGCGCCTGCGGACGAGGCGGCGGCGGCCGGAGGGGCGGAGGGCGAGGACGAGGGGCTGGCCGAGGCTTGCAGCGTGAACATGGGCACTTTTTCCTCTTCGTTGGGTCGCTGCCGTCATCATATATGATGCGCCGGCCCCACCGATCGGCACCTTTTCTGGAATCGCCATGACGCTCAATCCCCCCCGCGAAGGCCTTCTCCTGCTCGAGGACGGCTCGATTTTTCGAGGCCTCGTCGCCACGCCCGGCACCGCCCTCGGCGAGGTCGTTTTCAACACCTCGATGACGGGCTACCAAGAGATTCTCACCGACCCCTCCTATCGCCGGCAGATCGTCGTCATGACGCAGCCGCACATCGGGAACTACGGCACCCGCTCGGCGTCCGCGGAGTCGAAGCGTCCGTGGGCCGAAGGGTTCATCGCCCGACGCTTCACCGCCCGCGCCTCAAACCACGGCAGCGAACAGGACCTGCTCGACTACCTCGACGAGCATCGCGTGCCGGCGATCTCCGGCCTCGACACCCGCGCCCTGGTTCGCCGCCTGCGCGAGAGGGGGGCCATGCGCGGCGCGATCACCGACCGGGTCGGCGAGAAAGATCTCGAGGAGCTTCGCGGCCGCCTCGAGAAGCTGCCGACCATGGCCGGCCAGGCCCTGGTCGATGAGGTGACCGGCGGCCGGGAGGCGAGCTTCGAGCCCACGGCGGAAGGCGATCTCGGCTTCACGCCGCACGTTGCGCTTTTCGACTTCGGCGCCAAGGGCTCGATCGTTGAGCATCTGCGCTCGCGAGGCGCCAGGGTGACCGTGCTCCCGGCCCGCACGCCCGCCGATCGATGCCGCCAGCTCGGAGTCGACGGCGTGATGCTCTCCAACGGCCCCGGCGACCCGGAGCCGCTGGAAGAGATCGTCGCCGTGGTGCGCGCGATCGCAGACAGCGGCCTGCCGATTTTCGGCATCTGCCTCGGTCACCAGCTGCTCGGCCTGGCCATGGGCGGCTCGACCTACAAGCTCAAATTCGGCCACCACGGCGGCAACCAGCCGGTTCAGGATCTCGAAACCGGCCAGGTCACGATCACCAGCCAAAACCATGGCTTCGCCGTCGATCCGGACTCGCTGCCCGAAGAGTGCCGGGTGACCCACGTCAATCTCAACGACGGCACCCTGGAGGGCATGCGGGTCGAGGGCCGGCCGATTTTTTCGGTGCAGTATCACCCCGAGGCGGCCCCGGGGCCCCATGACGCGAGCCCCCTCTTCGACCGCTTCCTGCGGTCGCTGCGTCGATGAGCGCAGCATAACGTGACCCGTCACCCGCCATGGCTTCCGCTGCCGTGGCTGATCGCCTGGCGCTATTTGCGCGGCGAGCGCAGCCAGATTCTGTCGTCGACGGCTCTCGCCGCACTCGCCGCCACCGGCCTGGGCGTGATGGCCATGGTCCTCGCCATGGCGCTGATGTCCGGATATACCGAGACGCTGCAGAAAAAGCTGATCGGCCTGCAGGGTGACGTCATGGTCTCGCCCCTGGCCTCGGCGGATTCCCTCGAGGAGGGGCAGGGTCTTTTGAGGTCCGCCCGGGTTGAGGGCGTCTCCTTCGTC
>JBCCLG010000781.1:0-3079 GCA_039027015.1 Acidobacteriota bacterium
GCTCCGGAGCAGCAGACCCCATAAAGACTCCGGCGGCTCGTCTCGGGCGTGGTCGAGCAGGCCGGCCGCGGTGAGGGCGGCGACCGCCGCGCCGAGGTCGTCGATCTCCGGATAGCGCAGGCGGTCGAGGCGGAAGCAGGGGCCCTTGCGCATGATGAGGCGCACGTAGAGCCGCTGCGCCCCCTGGGGCAGGGCCAAGAAATCGTCGACGTAGGCGCGCTCGCCCGCCGAAAGGAGGTCGTCGTAGCGGCTCAGAACCGTGGTGAGAACGGCCCTGAAATTGTCGAGGTAATAGCCCTCGGGAAGATCGGGGCCGTCCCCGGAAGCGGCGGCGCCGGCCCGAGGCGCCGGCGCGCCGGGCCACGGCTCGGCGGCCAGCTCGATCAGCTCCCCGGGCTTCGGGGGCCTCACACGATCTGCTCGCGGGTCTTCAAAAAGCGCACCGCGGGCCAGTCTTCCTGGGCGCAGGTCAGCTGCCAGGCGCTCTTGGCCAAATAGACCGGCAGTCCGTGATGATCGTCGGCCATCTGGACCTCGTTGCTGCCGCTGAACTTCTCGAGGGTCGATCGATCCTCGGCGTCGACCCAGCGGGCGGTCTGAAGGGTGGTGGCCTCGAAGCGCACCGGAATGTTGTATTCCGTGCGGATGCGGTCGGCGAGCACCTCGAACTGCAGGGCCCCCGCCACGCCGACGATCCACTCGTTGCCGAAGCGCGTCTTGAGAATCAGGGCCGCGCCCTCCTCGGCCAGCTGCTGCAGCGCTTTCCCGAGATGCTTGGAGCGCATGGGATCCTCGGCGCGCACCTTCTTGAGCAGCTCCGGGGCGAAGCTCGGAACGCCCAGGAAGCTCAGCTCCTCACCCTCGGTGAGCGAGTCTCCGATGTGCAGATTGCCGTGGTTGGGCAGCCCCAGGATGTCGCCCGCAAAGGCCTCCTCGGCCAGCTCTCGGTCCTGCGCGAGGAAGAGCACAGGATTGTGCATGGTCACGCTCTTGCCGGAGCGCGGGTGGTGCAGCTTCATGCCGCGCTGGAAGCGCCCCGAGCACAGGCGGATAAAGGCCAGGCGATCGCGATGTTTGGGGTCCATATTCGCCTGGATCTTGAACACGAAGCCCGAGACGTTCTCCTCCTCGGGATCGACCTCCCGCCCCTTGGCCGGCTGGGGCCGGGGCGGCGGCGCCTTCTCGACCAGGGCGTCGAGCAGGGTCTTGACGCCGAAGCTGTTGAGCGCGCTGCCGAAATAAACCGGCGTCATATTGCCCTCGCGATAGCTCTGCATGTCGAAGTCGGGGCACAGGCCGCGGGCCATCTCCACCTCTTCGCGCAGGGTCGCCACCTCCGAGGGATCGAGGAATTCTTCAAGGCGGGGATCGTCGAGGCCCGTCATCACCTCGCCGTCCTGGCGCCGGGCCTTGGCGTCGCCCTTGGCGTCCATCAGGATCAGGCGATCGTGGAGCAGGTCATAGCACCCCTTGAAGCTCTTGCCCATGCCGATCGGCCAGCTGCCGGGGGTGACGTCGAGCTGCAGCTCCTGCTCCACCTGGTCGAGCAGCTCGAAGGGGTCCATGCCCTCGCGATCCAGCTTGTTGACGAAGGTGACGATCGGCACGTCGCGCATACGACATACCTCGAAGAGCTTGCGCGTCTGTCCCTCGATGCCCTTGGCGGAATCGAGCACCATGACGGCGGAGTCCACCGCGGTGAGGGTTCGATAGGTGTCTTCGCTGAAGTCTTCGTGGCCCGGGGTATCGAGGAGATTGAAGGTGCAGCCGCCGTAGCCGAAGGTCATGACCGAGACGGTGACGGAGATCCCGCGCTCTTTTTCGACCTTCATCCAGTCGGAGCGCGCCCGGCGGCGCTCGCCGCGCGCCTTGACCGCGCCGGCGAGCTGGATGGCGCCGCCGTAGAGCAGGAGCTTCTCGGTCAGCGTGGTCTTGCCGGCGTCCGGGTGGGAGATGATGGCGAAGGTGCGCCGCTTTCCGATCGAGTCTCGAAGGCTGCTCATAGGTCTGGTCTGCGTGGGATTGGGAGGTCGGCCCGGCCGCGAGGCGCCCGGTCGTTCAATTCTTGTCGAGCACGCCGATCGCCTCGAGGATCCTCTGCTCGGATTCGTGCAGCAGCTCCTCGAAGCGCAGGAGGTTCTGCCGCAGCTCCGAGACGTCGCGCAGCGTTTGCTGCACGTTTTCCCGGCTCGGCCTGGCGAGCGCCATCTCGATGGAAACCCGGGTGGCCAGGCCGAAGTCCAGAAGCCGCTTCTGGGTGCTCTGAAGCTCCAGCATGAGGTGCTCCTGATCGGGGTCCTCGTGCCACTCGGCGCCCTCGGCACGAGCAGCCGGCTCGGGAACGGCTCGGACCTCGGCCGCGGGCTCGGCGGACGACTGGCCCGAAGGGGTCAGAGTGCGCTGGATCTCCTCAAAGGCCTCCAGGGCCTCGCCGACCAGGTCGAGATCCTCGGCGAGGGCAAAAACCAGGCGCCCGAGCATGTCGCTGAAGGTGATGCTGTCCTGCTCGAACTCGTAGATCAGCTCCAGCAGGATGAAGACGAAGGCCGAGCGGTCGTAGGCAGCGCCGGCCAGCCGGTCGGCGACGAGCTGGAACATGGGCTCCATACTCGTTTCATAAACGTCGATGGCGCGCAGCCGCCGCAGGACGCGCTGACGTCCCGGGAATTCGACAAAGGTGCTTTCGGCTTGGTGAACCATCGACGACGACAGCGGCGGGCGACGGGCCCGGACGAGGCGGCTTCTCGGAAAAAAAAGGGCCGCTGAGCCGCGTATTCTACGTTCGCGCCCAAAGCGAGGCAAAGGCCAGAGTGACCCCTGACGAATGGAGGCTGAAAAACCCGGGTCTCCCCGCGGAGCGGCCCTTGACTGTAGGACGAACCCGGACCGCCTTCTCAGGAGATCTCGGATATTTCCTGATCAATGGGCTCATTACTATCTTCAAACGACAGCACAAAAGCATCTGCGCCGGCGACTCGCGTCTCCGGCGGGGTTTATAGGCTGCCGGAAGATTTGGAATCCGGTCCTCCTGCCTCAAGGTCTCGGCTCGGCTCGACGCCGCCGGTCACCTCAGTCGCCC
>JBCCLG010000782.1:0-3074 GCA_039027015.1 Acidobacteriota bacterium
CGACCTGGCCGCCGACTACTATCGAAGCGCCGACGTGGGTATTCCCCTGCTGCCGGCGGGGGCGCGCTGGGGCATCCTCACCGCCAGCCGCAGCTACGAGGCCATCGGCCATCGGATCCGAGCCGCGGGCAACGGCTACTGGACGCGCCGCATGCACACCACCAAGGCCTGGAAGGCCTGGGAGTCGGTGCGCGCGGCGGCGACCCTGGCCGGCGGCGGCCTCGACGCGGCCGCCAGGCGGCGGAGCCACCGGGAGCACCTCCACCGGCCCCTGAGCTCGCTGCCGAGCGCCACGCTTTGGCTGCCCGGCGGCGGCGCCTTCTCGGAGTCCGCCGCCGCGGCGCGCGCCCTGCGCTGATCACGCCATGGCGGGCGAAGCGCGCGAGCTCGTGATCGCCGGCGCGGGCTGCGCCGGCCTCAGCCTGGCCGTGCACCTGCTGCGAGCCGGGGTTACCGACCGCCGCATCACCGTACTCGACCCGCGGCAGAGCTTTGCTCGCGACCGCACCTGGTGCTTCTGGCGCCAGGAACCGCACCCTTTCGAGGCGGCCATCGGACACAGCTGGAGCCGCTGGGCGGTCTCGTACGAACGCCGCCGCAGCGTGGCGGGCAGCTCACGCCATCCCTACCAATGCCTGGCCGCCGACGACTTTTATGCTTCGGCGCTGGAGCAGCTGGAGCGGGCCCCCAACGTCGATCTTCAGCTGGGCGTGCGGGTGACCGCCGCGCGACAAGAGGGAGATCGGGTGCGGATCGAAACGGACCGCGGCGAGCTGCGCGGCGCCTACCTCTTCGACTCCCGGCCGCCCCCGGCCGCCCCCGGCCTGGTCCAGCGCTTCCACGGCCTCTTCGTGCGCAGCGCGGTGCCTGTCTTTGATCCCACGACCGTCGAGCTGATGGACTTTCGCTTCGGCCCGCCTCCGGAAGGCCTGCCGCCGGACGTGATCCGCTTCTTCTACCTGCTGCCCTTCTCGGCGACCGAGGCGCTTGTCGAGGCTACCTACTTCTGCCCCGCCTCTAAGGACCCTGCGCCCGAGAAGACCGTGGCCGACTCGTCCGGCCTCATCCACGACTACCTGGCCAGGCAGTTCGGAAGACGAGGCGAAGACCGCCTCGAGCTGGAGGTGCTCAGCGAGGAGCGCGGCGCCATCCCCATGAGCACCGCGCTCACCGGCGCGCCCGACCCGGCCTCCCGGCTCGTGCCCATCGGACTGCGGGGAGGCCACGCCCGCGCCTCGAGCGGCTACGCCTTCTTGGCCATACAGGACACGGCCCGGCAGCTGGCCGCGGCGGTCGAGGCCGGCGAGTCTCCGGCGCGGATCGCTCCGTGGCGAGGCCGCGCGCGCTTTCTCGACCGGGTGTTCCTGAGCTTCCTGGAGAAAGATCCCGAGAGGGCCGCCGAGGCCTTCGAGGGTCTCTTTCGCCGAGTGCCGGCGGGCGGCCTGGTGCGCTTTCTGGCCGACCGCGATCGCCCGGCCGACGCGCTGCGCGTGGTTTCGGCTCTTCCCAAGCTCCCCCTCCTGGGCGCCCTGGTGCGCGGCGCGCAGCCCGCGAGCCCCTGACATACTCAGTATCCGGCAACCCATCACTCCTGCGACCCACGACCATGACCTCTGCGGCCCACGAATTGACGACCCCCGCCTGGTGGAGCGTCCACGCTCGCCTGGCGGTTGCGGCCACCGCCCTGGCGCTTGCCGCGGCGGTGATCTTCTCGCCGTCGGCGCTGGTTCAGCTTCCCCTTCTGGCCGCCGGGGTGGCGGTCTTCGGCATTCCCCACGGGGCGCTCGACCACCTTCTCGGCCGACGCCTGCTCCTGCCGCGCTTTGGCCGCTGGTGGATCCCGGTTTTTCTCGCCGCCTACCTCGGCCTGTGCCTGGCGGTCATCCTCGCCTGGAGCTGGCGCCCGGCGGCGGCGCTGGCCGGCTTCCTGCTCCTCTCGGCCGTGCACTTCGGTCTCGGCGACGTGCGCCGCGAGCTCTCGGGCCGCGCCCTCTACTTCCTAGAGGTGCTCACCCGCGGCGCCCTGCCCCTCACCCTGCCGCTTCTCGCCCACAGCAAAGAGGTCGCAGTGCTCTTCGGCTGGCTGGTGGGGCCGGCGGTCGCGCCCACCCCGGCGACGGTTTTCGGCCTGGCCCAGGGCGCCGCCCTGGTGCTGGCCCCGGCCTTCCTTTGGACCCTCGGCCATCACCTTCGCGGCCTCGCCAGCGAGCGCCGCGCGCTGCATCGCGGCGTGCTGGTCGAGCTGGCGGCCATCGGCGCGGTCGGCGTGCTGGCGCCGCCCCTCATCTCTTTCCTGGTGTACTTCTGCGTGTGGCACTCCCTGCGCCACACCCTCGAGACGGCCTCGGAGCTGCACCCGGCGGGCTTTAGGCGCGCCCTGCCTCTCTTCGCCATGCTCGCCGCGCCGCTCACCGCCGTGACCCTGGTGCTGGCGGTGGCCGCCTGGGCGATCCTGAGAACTTCGGGCATGGCGGCAGACCCGGCGACGGTGCAGGTTCTCTTCATCGGCCTGGCGGCGCTCACCGTGCCCCATATGGCCCTCTGCGCCGCCACCGATTTTGATCCGGATCGGACCGCGCTCTCCCCGGGCGCCGCGGGCTAGCCGCCGAGTCGAACGCGGTTGATCTTGTACATCTCGAGGATCGCCGGCTGCAGCACGCGGAGCAGAAGCATCCGCAGCTTGAGAGGCCACGGGGCGAGGCGGCGCAGGTCGGCGGCGGGCCTGAAGAGCGAAAAGCGCTCGAGAATCTCGAGGTCCCAGGACTCGAGATCGGACCTCCGCTCCACCACCCAGGAAACCCGCGCCGCGCAGTGGCGCAGGGCGTCGTGCTGGTCCTGCTGGTCCACAAAAGATCCGCTGGCGGTGTCGAAGATCGCCTCGGATCCCGGGAAGCGTCTCGCCAGGTCAGAGTAGAGCCGGCGGTTTTCCTCGGCCGAGAAGTAGAGGGTGCTCGCTTCGCTCACGAAAAGCACGGGGGCCCCTGAGGCCTCCTCCGCCAGGCGATCCATCCATTCGGTCTCGAAGGCCGAGGAGCCGATCGCCCTGCGCCGGTCGGACTCCTCGAAGAATCTGC
>JBCCLG010000783.1:0-3070 GCA_039027015.1 Acidobacteriota bacterium
GGAGGGCTACCTGATCCGCCAGCGGGCGCCGGCGAGAAGCCGTTTGCCGAGCCTCGGAGACGCGACCTCGACCGTCATTCCCGACTGATGCCGTCGCCGCCCGTCTTCCTCGGCCTCGACGTCTCGACCACGGCCACCAAGGCCCTGGTGCTCGACGAGACCGGGGCGCAGCGGGCCGTCGCCTCCTCGCCCTACGGCCTCGAGACGCCCAGGCCGCTGTGGGCCGAGCAGGATCCCGAGCAGTGGTGGCGGGCGGCGCAGGGCTCGATCCGCGAGGCCCTCAAGAGGGCGGGCGCGCGGGCGGAGGACGTTCTCGGCGTGGGCCTCACGGGCCAAATGCACGGTCTGGTGCTGCTCGGCGAGGCGGACGAGGTCCTGCGGCCGGCCATCCTGTGGAACGATCAGCGCTCGGCCCGGGAGTGCGGCTCGATCCGGCGCCGGGCGGGCGGTCTCGAGGCGCTGGTGCGCATCACCGGCAACGACGCCTTTCCCGGCTTCACGGCCCCCAAGATCCTTTGGGTTCGCGAGCACGAGCCGGAGATTTATCGGCGCATTCGCCGCGTGCTGCTGCCCAAGGACTTCGTGCGCCTTCGCCTGACCGGCGCCGCGGCCAGCGACCGCGCGGGCGCCGGCGGCACCCTGCTGCTCGATCTCGAAACGAGGGATTGGTCGGGGGAGCTTCTCCAGGCCCTCGACATCCCCCGGCGGTGGCTGCCCGCGACCCACGAGGGCACGGCGCAGACCGGCGAGGTGAGCGCCCGCGCCGCCTCTCTTACCGGTCTCAGGGCCGGAACGCCGGTCTTTGCGGGCGGCGGCGATCAGGCCGCGCAGGCTGTCGGCGTCGGCGTCGTCAACCCGGGAGCGACCGCGGCTTTGACCCTCGGAACCTCGGGCGTGGTCTTCGCGGCCTGCGATCGGCCGGTCACCGAGCCCGAGGGCCGACTGCACGCCTTCCCCCACGCGCTGGCGGAGCGCTGGCACGTGATGGGCGTCATGCTCTCGGCGGCCGGCAGCCTGCGCTGGTATCGCGACGCGGTGGCCCCCGAGGTGCCGTTCGAGTCGCTGATGGAGGAGGCGGCCTCGGCGCCTGTGGGCTGCGAGGGTCTCGTGTTCTCTCCCTATCTGTCGGGCGAGCGCACCCCCCACGCCGACCCCGACGCGCGCGGCGCCTTCGTGGGCCTGACCCTGCGCCACGGCCGCGGGCATCTCACCCGCTCGGTGCTCGAGGGCGTGAGCTTCGGCCTGCGCGACAACCTGGCGCTCGTGGCCTCGGCGGGGCTTCAGAAGATCGAGGAAGTGCGAATCTCGGGCGGCGGCGCCCGCAGCCCGCTGTGGCGGCAGATGCTCGCCGACGTGCTCGGCGTTCGGCTGGTGCCGGTGGAGTCCGAGGAGGGCGCGGCCCTGGGCGCCGCGCTTCTCGCCGGAGCGGGCGCCGGCCGCTTCGAAAGCGTCGCCGCCGGCTGCGAGCGCGCCGTGCGCCTCGCCGAGCCGGTGGAGCCCGACGTCGCCAGGCGCGCGGCCTACGACGAGCTCTACCGCGAGTTCCGCCGGCACTACCCGGCCCTGCGCGAGCTCTCGGGCGGGCAGAACGCCTCCTGATTCCGCCTTGAGTTGAGTGAGGGCGATCGCCCGCCGCGCCCGCCTGGAGCGAGCGAGCGAGCTAGCTAGAGCGCGCGCAGCAGGTCCTGCGCGAGATGCTCCTCGAGCTGCACGTAGGCGAAGGTCTTGCTCGGTGAAGCGCCGACCCGCCTCTTGGCCAGATCGCCGGTAAACCCGAGATTGACCCTCGCGATGCCGCCGCCCAGGGCGTTGGCCCGCTGCACGGTTTGATGGAGAAGCTGCCGGTAGCACCCGCCTTCGGCTACGTAGTCATAGTCGAGACTGGCGAGCAGCATCTCGTAGACCGACGGGCCGCGGTAGCAGGCGGCTATGGCCACGGACGCCGGGGCGCCGCTCTTGAGGGTGGGTCCGCCGCTCTTCCAGAACAGCTCGAGAAACTCCCACCTGGAGTCTTCGCCCATCGCCGCCAAGAGCTCGACGGGCAGCTCGAAGGTGTTGAGCCTGAGCTTGCCGCGCCGCACGTTCCGGTACAGGCCGTGCAGGTGGCGCAGCCTTTCGGAGTCGAGCGGCCGAGCGGTCACTTCCACGGTGTAGAGGGGCGCCTTATCGAGGATCTCGCGGCGCAGCTTCCAGCGCCTTTTGGCGTTGAAGCGCTCGCGCGCAAATGTCTCCACGTCGCTCCATCCGGCGCCGATCTCGAGCGAGTAGTCGTCGGGCAGCGTGAGCGGGGTGAAGCCGCGTTCGAGCAGGGGCTGGCGCAGGAGGAGGTCCTCCTGCTCGTCGAAGTCGCGCAGCACAATCGAGCCCGCTCCGGCCTCCTCCGAGATCTCGCCGAGTCTCTCGATCAGCAGGTCGAGGGCCTCAAAGCGCCCCGGATGCTCGGCGTCGAGAAAGAGGTGGCGGCCTTCGCTGAGCATCGAGCCGACCATGACCACCCGCGAGGTCAGGGCGTAGGGGTCTTCGGCCCGCAGCTCCTCGGCCTTTTGCGAGACGTCCGGCGGCGCAAAGAGGTCGTCTTTGGCGAGGGCGACCGTCGCGAAGGTGGCGAGCACCGTGCGGCCCGCGCCGTCGCGAACCAGGAAGTAGTGGAACTGCCAGCGGTCGTGCTCGGGGGCCGCCGCGCGCTCGGCGAAGAACGACTGCTGGAAGAGCAGCCCGTGCCAGTCGAAGCCGCCGCGGTCGCCCAGCGCGTCGTTCCAGGTGTGTCGATCGATCTCCCGGATGTCCCGCGCGTGTTGAGTCTGGAGCCGCTGGGCCCCTCCGAACGCTGGGGTTTCGAGGAGGCGTAGCGTCCCGACTTTCGGGCTGGGCCGAGGGGCTCCCTCAGGGGCGCCGGGGGCCGTCGGGGCCGCGCCCTCGATGCTGCCCAGATCCAGCTCCTGGCGAGGCCACGCCGAAAGCCTGAAGACCCGCTCCAGGCGATCGGGGTCGGCGCCGCCTGAGGCGCGCAGCACCTCGCCGTGGTGATGCGCCAGGCGCTCTGCCATGCGCACGATGTCGCCCTCGGTGA
>JBCCLG010000784.1:0-3066 GCA_039027015.1 Acidobacteriota bacterium
ACGCGCGCAAGGCCGAGATCCTGGAGGCTCGGGTCTTCTCGGGGCTGACGATTCAGGAAACCTCCGAGGTCCTCGACCTATCGACCGCGACCATCGAGCGCGAGCTTCGCCTGGCCCGCGCCTGGCTGGCCCGCGAGCTGATGCCGCCGGAGAGGCCGTGAGCGCGGCGGAAGCCAAGTGACCGCCGACGATCCCTGGCGCGCGCTCGAGGCGCTTTTTCACCGCGCGGCCGAAACGCCGCCGGGCGCCGAGCGCGAGGCTCTTCTCGAGGCGGCGGATCCCCGGGCGGCGGCCGAGGTGCGCTCTCTGCTGCGGGCCGAAGACTCGGCCGGCGATCGCGTGGACTCCCTGGCCCAGGAGGTGGTCTCCCATGCGGTCGACCACCTGAACAGCGCCTCGACGGACGCACCCGCACCCGAGCTCGAGATCCCCGACTCCATCGGCCCCTACCGGGTGCTGGAGGTCCTGGGGCGAGGGGGGTTCGGCACCGTTTTCCTCGGCGAGAAGATCGAGGAGAACTTCCGCCTCGAGGTGGCCATCAAGCTGGTGCACGCGGGTCTCGGCCTGCCCGACGTCGAGCGGCGGCTGGTGCTCGAAAGGCGAATTTTGGCGCGCCTCGTGCACCCCAATATCGCCCGGCTGCTCGACGGCGGCACGACGCGCGACGGACGCCCGTTCCTGGTGATGGAGCGCGTGGAGGGCGAGCCGATCGACGCCTTCTGCGACCGCCGGCGGCTGGGGACAGACGAGAGGCTGGCGCGCATGCTCGACGTCTGCTCGGCCATCGCCTACGCCCACAGGACCCTGGTCATACAACGCGACATCAAGCCCTCCAACACCCTCGTGACCGACGACGGCACGGTCAAGCTGCTCGATTTCGGAATCGCCAAGCTGCTCGACCCGGAGGCCGACAGCGTTTCCCAGCCGGCCCTCACCCTCACCGGCCAACTGCCGTTTACGCCGAGCTTCGCGAGCCCCGAGCAGGTGCGCGGCGAGGCCCTGGGAACGGCGACCGACGTCTACTCCCTGGGCGCCCTGCTCTACCGGCTGCTGACCGGCCACCCTCCCTATCGCCTCGAGCCGCCCTGGGTTCCCTCCAAGGTCGAGAAGGCGGTCTGTGAAGAAACCCCGGCGCGCCTCAGCGAGGTGGTGCTCACGGCGGGCGCCGCGCCCGAAGAAGACGCTGACGCCCTGGCGGCGCGGCGCGACGCCACCCCCCAAGCCTTGGCCCGCAGGCTGCGCGGCGATCTCGACAACATCGTCGCCAAGGCTCTGCGCAAAGAGCCTGAGCGGCGCTACGCCTCGGTGCAGGAGCTGGCGGACGATATTCGGCGTCACCTGGCCCATCAGCCGGTGCTGGCGGCGGGCGACTCCTGGGGCTACGTGATCGGGCGCTTTGCCAGGCGCCACCGGCTCGCCGTGGCTTCGGCCCTGCTGGTTCTGCTGGTTCTGACCGGCGGCATCGTCTCGACGACGGTGCAGATGCACGAGGCCCAGAGGCACCGGGCGCGCACCGATCAGGTGATGGATCTGCTGCTCGATGACGTGTTCGGCTCCGCCTCGCCGGAGCGGGCCCAGGGCGATATGCCGAGCGCCCGCGAGATCCTCGACCGAAGCGCGGGCGACCTCGACCGCCGGCTTCTCGAGTCCCCGGACCTCCACGCGACCCTGCTGGTGGCCCTCGGGCGGATCTCCCAGCGCCTGGGGGTCTACGACCGGGCCCTGGTGCTCCTCCAGAGGGGTCTCGATCGGCGTCGGGTGCTCGACGGCGCGGAGCATCCCGAGACCCTGGCGTCGGCCTCTCTGATGGCAGACGCCCTGGCTGATTTGGGCCACCATCAGGCGGCGCGCGGCGTGCTCCTCGAAACGGCGGAGGCCCAGCGCCTCGGGCGCGATTCTGAAGAGGATCTCGCCTCGAGCCTCTATCGTCTCGGGCTGGTGGAGCTGGATATGGGCGAAAACGAGGCGGCCGATGAGGCCTTCGCCGAGGCCTTGAGGCTCCGCCGGCGGGTCTTCGGCGCGGCCTCCCTGCAGGCGGCCGAGGTGCTGGCGGCCCGGGCCAAGGTCGAGCGGGCGCTCGGGCGCCTGGAGGACGCCGAATCGTCCGTGCGCGAGGCGCTCGAGATCCGCCTGGCGGCCCACGGCGAGCGGCACCCCGACGTTCTGATCAGCTTTAACGACCTCGCGGTCCTCCTGCAGGACCGAGGCGACCTCGAGACGGCCGAGAAGATCTTCCGCCGGGTGATCGAGCTCCATGAGCGGGTCCACGGCGGTGAGCACCGCAACCTGGCTAACGCGCTCGCAAACCTTGGCTTTGTGGTGGACAGGCGGGGCCGGCCCGCCGAGGCGATTCCCATTTTCGAGAGGGCGCTTTCGATCTATCGAACAACGGCCCTCAAAAAAGACCACACCCTGGTAGCGTCGGCGCGGCGCAATCTGGCGCGCTGCTATCAGCAGACGGGCGGCTGGGAGCAGGCCGAGGGGCTTCTGCTCGCGAACGCGGCGCGCTGCCTGCGAACCGAGGGCGAGCACTCGGTCTGCTCCGCCCGCGCCACCCTCGACCTCGGTTCGCTGCTCAGGGACCGCGGGCGCTTTGCCGATGCGGCGGAGCGGTTTGCCGAGGCCCAGGAAAAGCTCGACGCCCTGCTCTCCGAAGACGGCTGGCCGCGCTTCCTGGCGCGCCTCGAGCGCGGCGCCGCCCTGCTCGAGCTGGGTGAAGTCTCCCGCGCTGAGCCGCTGCTTCTCGAGGCCGCGGGCGGTTTCGAGAGGACCCTTGGACCTGAGCACCCGCAAACGCAGCGCGCCCGCGAACAGCTGCGCCGCTGCCGCGAGCGGGCGGCCTCGGCGCCCCTGGGCTAGCCCCGCTCGGCGGCGCGCCGAGCGGAGAGCTCGGGCCGTCTACGGGTTTTCTTTGGGGGTGTTCACGCTGTGGCACGACCATTCGTCGATCACCATGCCGCCGTCGGATCTCCAGGGCCCCTCCTGCCACAAAGGCTCGGGTAGAGCCACGGTACCGTCTGAGGTCAGCACGGTATTGCCCGCCGCGCCGCCCTCGCGCCAAAGGAT
>JBCCLG010000785.1:0-3060 GCA_039027015.1 Acidobacteriota bacterium
CGCTGCTCGACGCCTATGCCAGGGCCCCCGGCCCTCGGCATTGGGCGCTGTGGCTCGGCCTCGGCGATATGACCCTGCAGGCGGTGGGCCTGGTGGCCGCGCTGGTGGGCCTGACGGCGAGCTTCTGCCGCGTGGCCCTGGGCGGCCCCTCGGTGCCGGTGTGGAGCCTGGGCCTCACGGCGCTGCTTCTCGCCCTTCTCGCCCTCGGCCACTACGCGGCCCTGCGCTTGGTCAACATCGCCCTTCTGGCCCTCGTCGCCTTCACCACTCTGGTGGCGGTGCTGGCCGCGCCGCCGCCCGCCGCCGCCTTCGCGCGGTCGGCGCTCTCGCCCTCGCTGCCCGAGGGCTCGCTGATCCTGGTGGCCGCCATCCTCGGCTTCATGCCGACCTCGGTGGCGGTGTCGATCTGGCAGAGCCTGTGGGCCCTCGAGCAGGGGCGCTTTCGCTCCCCCGGCCCGGGGGGAGGCAGCCCCGAAGCCTCCGCCCGTCGCCTGCGCGGCGGCCTGGTGGATCTGCGCATCGGCTACGGCCTGTCGGCCGGTCTGGCCGTCGTCTTCGTGTGTCTCGGAGCCACCGTGCTCCATCCTCGAGGCCTGGTGCCCCAAGGGACCGACGTCGCGCTCACCCTCTCGCGCCTCTACACCGAGGTGCTGGGCGAGTGGATGCGGCCCCTGGTGCTCGCCATGTGCTTCGCTGCCCTCTTCACCACGTGTTACACCATGATGGACGGATTTCCCCGCTCCTTCGTGGCCGCCCGGCGAGCGCTGCGCGGCCAGCCGTCTGCGGGCGGCGGGATCGATCGGGATTATTGGGTCTTTCTGGTGACGGTCACCGTCCTCGGCATGGCGATTCTGGCCTCGGTGCCGGATCCCGCCTTTTTGGTCAAAGCGGTCGGTGCCCTGGGACTTCTCTCTTCACCCCTCTACTACACCCTCAACTTGTGGGCGGTCACCCGTCAGGTGGACGACCCGCGGCTGCGTCCCGGCCCGTTTTTGATCGGCCTCGCTGCGCTCGGCATCCTCTCGATGCTGGCGGCGGCGGGGCTCTTGCTGTGGACGACCTTCGGAGCTCTCCCGTGATTCTCGCCTCGATCCCACGGATCGCGGCGGATCGCGAGGGCTCGCGAAGCTCAGGCCGCCCGGCATGCGTCGCCGCCGCCCGCAACCCCCGTACTCGTCTCCCGGACGCCTCGCCGCCGCATCGCGCGGCAGCGCCTCCGGGAGACCCGAAATCGGAGTCGTATTCGTGTCCACGAAAATGCTCATCAACGCCACTCGCGGCGGCCAGCTCAGAGTCGCCGTCGTCGACGGCACCATCCTCCAGGAATATCAGGTCGAGATCGCGGAAGACGGCCAAACGCGCGGCAATATCTACCGCGGCGTGGTCGCCAACATCCAGCCGAGCCTGAACGCGGCCTTCGTCGATCTCGGGGAGGAGCGCCACGGCTTTTTGCCGGTCGGCGACGTCCTGCCCTTCGCCTACCACAAGCAGCCCGCCAAGAGCGTACGCCGCCCGAAAATCGATCAGGTGCTCGAGCGCGGCAAGCCGATCCTGGTGCAGGTCACCAAGGACGGCGTCGGCCAAAAAGGCCCGGCCCTCTCCACCAACCTCGCCCTCGCGGGCCGCTATCTGGTGATGACGCCCTTCGACGGCGTGCGCGGCATCTCGCGCAAGGCGGAGGACGACGCGGCGCGCAAAAAGATTCGCGAGCGCCTCAAAAAGCTCGAGCTTCCCGAGAACCACGGGGTGATCGTGCGCACCAACGGTCTCGATCAAAATCAGCAGACCCTGAACCGCGATCTCAACGCCCTGCTGCGCCTGTGGAAGAAGGTGCGCGACGAGGCCGAGCGCGGCAAGGGTGCCAAGCTGGTTTACTCGGATCAGGATCTGGTGATGCAGGCCCTGCGCGACTACCTCGACCCGGCGATCCGCGAGGTGGTGGTCGACGAGGACGTGGTCTTCGCCAAGGCCGAGGCCTTCATGAAGGCCTTCATGCCGCGCTCTAAAACCCAGCTGGTGCGCTACGAAGACCGGCTTCCGCTCTTCTCGCGCTACCGCCTGGAGACGCAGATCGACCGCATCTACGACCGCTCGGCGAGCCTGCCCTCGGGCGGCGGTATCGTGATCGATCAAACCGAGGCGCTCACCGCCATCGACGTCAACTCCGGCCGCGCCACCAAGACCGCCAACCACGACGAGTCGATCTTCAAGGTCAACTGCGAGGCGGCCCGCGAAGTAGCCCGCCAGCTCAGGCTGCGCGACATCGGCGGTTTGGTGGTGGTCGACTTCATCGACATGCGCCTGCGCAAGCATCAAAACCGCCTGGAGCGGGTGATGCGCGACTCGATGAAGATCGACAACGCGCGCCACAGCGTGGGTCGCATCAGCCCCAACGGTCTGCTCGAGATCAACCGCCAGCGGATCAAGCAGTCCCTGCGCCTGCGCACCCACCGCAACTGCCCGGCGTGCGGCGGCGCCGGCACCACGCCGACCCCCGAGTTCGCCGCCCTGCGCCTTCTCTCGCGCATCGAGGCGCGCGCCGCCAGCGGGCTGGTGCAGTCGGTGACCCTGGCCCTCCATCCCGAGATCGCCAACGCCCTTCAGAACGGCTTCCGGCAGCATCTGGCGGCCATTGAGGCCGATCATCAGGTGGAGATCGAGGTCCTTTCGGCCTCGAGTCTCGGCCTGACGGAGGAGCGTATCGAGTGGGTGCAGCGCGAGGGCGGGCTGCCCGAAGCGGCGCAGCCCAAGGCGCGCCTGCATTCGCCGGTCATCGCGGCCGACCTCACGCCGCCGGAGCGCCGGCGTCCCCAGGGCGCGGATTCCGCCGCCGACGAGGAGCCGGAGAGCGAGGAGGAGACGAGCAGCCGTCCGCGCCGCCGCCGCCGCCGCCGTCGCGGCCGCGGAGGAGCCGACGGCGTCGCCGCCGCGGAGGAGAGGCAGCAGGCCGCCGGGGCAGCCGCCGCCGCTGGCGAAGGCGCCGGCGAAGAGGGCGAGTCTTCGGAGCAGGAAGCCCAGGAGAAGCCGCGCCGCCGTCGCCGTCGCCGCGGTCGTCGAAGC
>JBCCLG010000786.1:0-3052 GCA_039027015.1 Acidobacteriota bacterium
CATGGCCCAGGCCGGCGGCATCCTGCTGCTGGACCTCTACGAGCCGGAGGAGCGCAAGAAGAAGCTCCTGTACTTCACCGGTATCGAGAGGGCGCGCTTTCGTCGGCCGGTCGTTCCCGGCGATCAGATCCGCTACGAGGTCGACGTCCTGCGCCACCGCGGGGACACCTGCCGCCTGCAGGCCAGCGTGCTGGTTGACGGCAAACTCGCGGCCGAGGCCAAGCTGTCCTCGACCATGGTCGATCGCTGAGTCCCATGAGCGCATCCCCTGCCTCCACATCGATCCATCCGACCGCCGTCGTAGACCCCGCGGCGGAGCTGGGCGCGGGCGTCGAGATCGGGCCCCACGCCGTGGTCGGCGCCGGGGTCTCGATCGGGGACCGCACGGTTCTAGGGCCCGGTTCGGTGGTCCATGGCACCACCAGCCTGGGGGCCGAGAACCGACTCTTCACCGGGGCCTGCCTGGGCTTTGATCCCCAGGATCTCAAGTTCGGTGGCGAAAAGACCCGCCTCGAGGTCGGCGACGGCAACCAATTCCGCGAGCACACCACCGTGCACCGCGGCACCGGCAAGGGCGGCGGGCTCACCCGCATCGGCGATCGCAACCTCTTCATGGTCGGCAGCCACGTGGCTCACGACTGCATGGTGGGCAGCGACACGATTTTCGCCAATAACGGCACTCTGGCCGGCCACGTGGAGGTGGGCGACTTCGCCACCGTCGGCGCGTTCTCGTCGGTTCATCAATTTTGCCGCGTCGGCGCCTACGCCTATATCGGCGGCTACTCCGTGATCACCCGCGACGCGCTGCCCTTCATCAAAACCGTCGGCGCCAAGCCTGTGTGCTACGGCATCAACCGGATCGGGCTCGAAAGGCGAGGCTTCGGAGAAGAGGAGCTGGCCGGCCTCGAGAAAGCCTACCGGGTGCTCGTGCGCTCCCGCCAGGCCCTCGCGGCCGCCCTCGAGCAGCTCGCCTCGGACTTTAAGGGCCAGGCCAGGGTCGAGCAGCTGCGCAGCTTCGTGGTGTCCTCGGAGCGCGGCGTGATCCGCGACGTTCCCGGCAGCAAAAAGGGCCGTCGCGGCGGCTGACCCTCGAGGAGAGCTAGACGAGATGTCCGCATTGAAAGTCGGGGTCATCGGCACCGGACACCTGGGCCGGCACCACGTGCGCATTCTCTCGGAGATGCCGGAGTCGGAGCTGGTGGGCCTGTACGACCAGAAGCCCGAGCTGGCCGCCGAGCTGGCCCGCGCCCACCACACGCGCAGCTTCGCCAGCCCGGATGAGCTGCTCGACAGCGTCGACGCCCTGGTTCTGGCGGTGCCGACCTTCGCCCACGCCAAGCTCGGCATCGAGGCACTTGAGAAGGGCCTGCACCTGATGGTCGAGAAGCCTATGGCCTCGACTGTCGAAGAGGCCGACGCCATGCTGCGAGCGGCGAGGCGCGAAGGCCAGGTGATCGCCGTCGGCCACGTGGAGTTCTATAACCCGGCGGTGCAGGCGCTCCTGGGCCTCGACGACCGCGCGCGGTTCATCGAGGCCCAGCGGCTGTCGCCGTTTACGCCGCGCAGCCTCGACGTCGACGTGCTGCTCGACCTGATGATCCACGACCTCCAGCTCCTGCACGCGCTGGACCCCAGCCCGGTTTCCGAGGTTCGCTGCACGGGCATCGACGTTTTATCCTCCCGCATCGACATCGCCACCGCGCGCATTGAGTTCGAGAGCGGCGCCAGCGCCAACGTCACGGCGTCCCGCGTTTCCGCCGAGCCGGTGCGCAAAATGCGGGTCTTTCACCGCCACCGCTACTTCTCGATCGACTATCGCGAGCAGGAGATCAAGGGCTACGCTCTGGAGGTCGGGGACGAGCAGGGGGAGAAGAGGCGGATCGTGCCGGTCGAGTTCGACGTCGCCAAGGTCGAGCCGCTGCGGGCCGAGCTCGAGGCCTTTGTCGGCGTGTGCCGGGGCGAGAAACGGCCCTACGTCTCCGGAGAAGACGGCCGGCGCGCTCTCGAGACCGCGCTCAGGGTTCGCGACGCGATCGGCGGCTGAGGGCTAGACCCGCGCGAGCCACGCGGCGCGGCGAGGGGCTCCGCGCCGAGAAGATTCATGCACGAAAAACCGAGTTTTCGCCGCCCTTCCTGAGGGAAGAGGGGCCCAGGCTCGAAGCGAGGAGGCAGCGATGCAGGCAGCACAAGCGGAGAAGACCGGGGAGCAGGACGTCACCCTCGGCGTGGTGGGCGGTAGCGGCCTCTACGCCATGGAGTCCCTCGAGATTCTGGAAGAGCGAGCCCTCACCACCCCCTTCGGCGACCCGTCGGACCCCTACGTGATCGGCACCCTCGACGGGGTGAAGGTGGCCTTCCTGGCGCGTCACGGCAAGGGGCACCGCCTGATGCCCTCGGAGCTCAACTTCGGGCCAACATCCACGGCTTCAAGCAGCTCGGCGTGCGCTGGCTGATCTCGGTATCGGCGGTGGGCTCGATGAAGGAGGCCTACGCGCCCGAGCACATCGTGGTGCCGGACCAGTTCTACGACCGCACCCGTCACCGCCCCGACACCTTCTTTGGCGACGGCCTGGTGGCCCACGTGTCGATGGTCGACCCAGTCTGCGGCGTTCTCGCCGGCGTGATGGCCGACGCGGCGGAGTCGGTCGGCGCGACGGTGCACCGCGGCGGCACCTATCTGTGCATGGAGGGCCCGCAATTCGCGACGTCTTCATTTCTGCTGCTCCTCACCGCACCTCTCTCGTCGACTCGCCTCATCTTTCCTCGCCGACCGTGACCCCTACCGTGCCACCATCATTCACGCGCGTGCGACGACTCAACCCGTTCCAGCGGCTGCGACGCTTGGGCGGCGGTCTTGCCTCGCTCTCTAGTACGATGACGTCGTCTCTCTCTTCCCAAAAGTCGTGCCCCCGGCAAGGAAGCCAAGGATATCGGAACGTGCTAAATTATAAAGAATCTTTTAACTTTAAATTTTTACTCGCTTACACTTTGAGACATTCTGCTTATTACCAAATTGACGTCGGGATAGTTCCTCCCAGGAGTTAGTCGTTGG
>JBCCLG010000787.1:0-3049 GCA_039027015.1 Acidobacteriota bacterium
AAGAAAATCTTCCTGAAGCTGAGGAGCTAGCCCGCCTGGCTGTGCAAAGCGGCCCTGATTCTCCGCGTTACGTGTACACACTCGCCTGCATCCTGGCTGCAAACGGTAAATGGCACGATGCCTTCGAACAGGCTGAAAAGTTCATCGTTATTGGCCCTGAGGAGTTTCGAGAAGAGCAATGGCTCGAGATCCTTCTCTTCTTCCAAACTGTTGTTCGCGCGGGAAAGGCCAGTGAAGCCGCGGACATGCTCGAGCGGATCGGTATGGTTGGGCCCTGGCAACCGCTCAGAGAAGCTCTCGAGACCGTGGCGCTCGGTAGGCATAGCTATCTCAATCGTTTAGCGCCTGAAATGCGTCAGCCTACCGAACAGATCCTTGAAGATCTGGACTGGGATGAACCGAACGGCGGGTTGAGGACCCAGCGATCTCAAGGTGCCCTGCGTCGTGGAAGCTGATCACCATCAGGGCGCTTGGCTCGGTTTCGCCTGCGGCGAGCCCGCCGAAGTCGAGACCGCGCTGCGCCGGATCTTTCGCACGCTCGTCCAGCGCTGCCGAGACGCTCCTTTCATCAGCTCCCTAGAAGAATCGCATGACGGCTTAGGAAGACGGTGACTTCCGCTTTGCTTGCGCTCCCGCTCGCGACGGCAAGCACCAGATCGACCAACGCATCCTCTTCTGCCTCCAAGCGGTACCCGTTGATCCACAAGAACGCGAGGCACGTGGCGAGTGCAATGCGCTTGTTTCCGTCAACGAACGGATGATTCTTCGCGAGGTGGTAGAGATACGCTGCCGACATGGCGAAAACGTCTTCATGCAGGAACTCTCCGTCAAAGGTGGCCTTCGGCAGAGCTACTGCTGAGGACAAGAGGCCGAGATCGCGGAGACCTGGCGAGCCGCCGTATCGTTGAATCTGATCCTCGTGGAGTGCTAGCACTTCATCAAGGCCTAGGAAGTCCGGCATGCTATTCGGCCAGGCGGCGGAAGACGTCCCCGTACCGCTCATGGATCTCCCGCATGCCGGTGCGAAGCTTGTCGGTACGCTCCTCTGAACGAACGGGCGTGATGACTATGACATCCCCATCTGTCGAGATCTCGAGAGGAGTCTCGAGCTCAATGCCGGTCGCTTCGAGAATGGGTTTGTCGAGAACTAGAGCGAGGCTATTTCCGGTTTTCGTTAGTTTCTTGACCATTGCGAATCCTCCGTACAAACAGGTTACGCTCTGTGTACGGACGCGACAAGTTTGTTGGGCAAGAGCCTCTGCCGCCGATTCCCGATTCGCCCTTGATTCTGCGCAGATCACAGCAAGATCACGCCGATCACAGAACCATTCCTGGCTCGCCGACCGGGCACGGCCGAGACTCCTGGAGAACCGATGCTCTACGCACCGACTCCAGGAGACACCATGCGCCGCCTGTACGCCTCGACGTTTCTTCTTCTGCTGACCGCTGCCGTCACCAGCGCCGCCGCCGCCGCGGGCGCTTCTGAACCCCAAACCGAACGTTCGAGCACTCGCTCCTCCAAGGTGGCGGAGTGGCCGACCTGGAGCGGACCTTCGGGCGATCTCACGTCGCTGGATAACGGCTTTTTCGGCAGCGCCGCCTTCGGTCTCGAGCGGGCGTGGTCTCGGCCCTTAGGCTCGGCCTACTCCGGGGTGCTGGTGTCAGGTGGGCGGCTCGTGACCACCTTTTCAGACGGCGCTTCGGACTTTCTGGTGTCGCTCGACGCCACGAGCGGCGAGGAACGGTGGCGCTACCGGATCTCCGAGACCTATAAGGGCGACTCCAACGCCGACGACGGCCCCCTGTCGACCCCGAGCCTCGCGGACGCCGTGGTCTACGGCCTGGGTTCTTTGGGTCATCTCTTCGCGGTGTCTCTTGAGGACGGCCGGGAGCGGTGGCGTCTCGATCTGGTGGCCGACTTCGGCGCCGTGATGCAGGGGGCGGGCTTCACCACCGCGCCGACCGTTTTCGGCGATCTCCTGGTGGTCGAAACCGGCGGCGACGACGGACGCTCGATCTCGGCCTTCGAGCGCGCCACCGGCGCGCTGCGCTGGTCGACCGGGGATGAGTCGGTCACCTACCAATCGCCGCTGGTGCTCGAGGTCGCGGGGGAGACGCTGCTGGTCGCGATCACCGACCGCAGCCTGATCGGCCTCGCCCCCGAGACCGGGGAGGTGCTGTGGCGCCACCAGCACACCGAGGGCGACCGCCGAGGCTTCGGCGCGGCTCAGCCCGTGCCGGTGGGGGAAGGCGGCATTTTCCTACTCGACGGGCGCGAGGCGGCCCTCTTCCGGGTCGAGAAGAGCGGCGGGGAGTACGCGGTGAAAGAGTCCTGGCGCTCCCGCGCGCTGCGCAGCCAGGGCAATTTCGCCACGCCGGTGCCCTACGAGGGGCATCTCTACGGTTTCTCCGGCAGCTTCCTGACCTGCGTGGACGCCGCCACCGGCGAGACGGTGTGGAAATCGCGGCCTCCGGGGCTGGGTAATCTCGTTCTGATCGACGGCTATCTGGTGATCCTCGTTCGCTCCGGCGAGATCGTGATCGCGGAGGCCACGCCCGAGGAGTATCGGGAGGTCTCGCGGGTGAAGGCCCTGGAGCGCGGCTACTTCACGCGGCCGAGCTTCGCCGCCGGCAAGGTCTACGTGCGCAATCTGACCGAGATTTCGGCGATCGGCGTCACGGCGAAGAGCCCGGCGCCTCAGGCCCGCGCCGAGCGGGCCGGAATCGAGCGGGAGCTGCTCGGGGAGTTCGGCGCCTTCATAGAGAAGCTCGAGGCGGCGGAGAATAAGAGCGAGAGGATCGATCGTTTCCTGACCGAGCAGGAAACCCTGCCGATTCTCGAGGGCAAGCTGGTGCACTTCGTCTACCGCGGCGAGGTTGCGGACCTGGCCCTTGCCGCCAACTTCATTCCCGGCAACGCCGAGCACCCCATGCATCGGGTGGACGGCACGGACTTCTATTTCCGGAGCTATGAGCTGCCGGAGAAGGCCGTTTTCACGTATCGGTACGTGGTCTTTGACGAACGGATGACCGACCCGCGCAATCCCCG
>JBCCLG010000788.1:0-3047 GCA_039027015.1 Acidobacteriota bacterium
GTTCTGGACGCCAAATTCAAGTTCGACCAGCACGCTCCCGCCCTCCAAATCGATCAGGACCGCGGGGTGGTAGACCACGTGCTGGTTCCACATGAGACCGTAGTTGATGTCCAGCTGGGAGCGCTCGCCCGAGAGCTGGCCGCTGTAGGTGTTGAGCGCACCGCGAAAAGTCTTGGACAGCAGATCGAGGGAGCGACCCTGGCGGGCCAGCTCCTGGAGCGAGCTATCGACCAGCGAAGGGTTGATGGCGCCGGTCAGCGAGCCGAGGGCGGTGCCGAGATTCTCCTCGGCCTCGGGCGAGGCGTCGCAGCTCTCGAGGGCGAGAAACGCGTTTCGAATCACCTCCTCGGAGCCCTCGATGATCTGCAAGCGACCGTCGACCGCCGCGACATTCGCCGCCACCTCGTCGCGCAGGAGCGCCAGCGTGTTGAGCGCTCGCTCCCGATCGAGCCGGGCGGTATTCCAATTGTTGACCTGAAGCGCGATCAGGACGCCCGAGAGCACGAGCAGAAACTCGACGAGGAGACCCGCCAAGCCCGAGGGTCGACTGGAGAGACGGGGTCGGTGGAGCACGATCGGTTTCCTCTTGTAGTGCGTTGCGCTGGGGTTGTAGTGCGATGCGCTGGGGGGCTGGGTCGGCTTCGGCCCGAGTGTATCGACCGACCTTCTTTTGCGATCGAGGCTCAGCCGCGGGTTTCCCGGAGGAGGCGCTGGGCCTCGCGCTGCCCGGAGAGGTAGGCGCCGTGCACCGTCGCGGGGTGGGCGCGCGACGTCGCCTCGCCCGCGAAGCCTAGCCGGCCGAGGGGCTCCGCCAGGCTGGAGACGTCGTCGCCCGCCTGGCCCACGGCCGGGAAGCTGTAGCTGCCCAGGCTGTGGGGATCCCGGGACCACGCGGTGGCGCGGGCGGCGAGGGGGGCGAAGCGCCGCCCGACGATGCGCGTGAGGGCGCCGAGCGCGCCGTCGATCCGCTCGCGCTCCGAGAATCGGGCCTGCGCCGTCTGGGCGAATCGCCCCGAATAGAGGCAGACGAGGGTCGGGGCTCCGGCGTGATCGCTGATATCGATAAAAAGCGGGTAGCTTCTCGCCTTGCCGAGTCCCTCGAAGTAGCCGACGGAGTCGGTGAAGCGCTCTTTCCAAAACGGGCTCTCGAACACCAGAATGACCTTCTCGAAGGTGCCGAAGCCGAGCCGCGCGATCGCCCGACGTTTGGCGAGGGGCAGCCGTGGCGAGAACCGGACCTGGCCGGACTTGAGCACACCGAGGGGCAGGGTCAGGAGGGCATGGGAGGCCTCGAGGGAGCCGGCGCCTCGGGCGTGCAGTCGGACGCCGCTCGCGTCGTGCTCGACCTCGCGGATCTCGACTCCGGTGCGCACGTCGAGGCCGCGGGCGAGCCTCTCGACCAGCCGGCCGTAGCCGCCCTCGATGACGCTGTCGCCGCCGCCCAGCTCCTCTTCGTCGCCGTCGACGGTGCGCTCGAAGGAGAGCTCATCGAGCGGCGCGCCGGTTTCAGAGGCCAGCATCTCGAGGGCGAAGCGGGTCCGCCGGCGGAACTTCTCTCCAGCGTCGAGGCGCGCGGCGTAGCGCTCGATGGCGCGGTCGAAGGAGGCGCCCGGCCCCGGCTTCGCACGCCACAGCTGCCTGGCGAGGCCGTCCCAGTCGAAGGCCGCCGCCGGAACGGCTTCGCTCCAGTCGAAGAACTCGCCCGAGTTGGCGTCAAAGGCGCCGTGCGGCTCAAAGTCGTGGGCCGTAACTTTGAGCCCGAAGGACTCGGCCAGATCGACAATCGGATTGCCCTCATCGCCGTGGATCCAGGATCCCCCGAGATCGACCCGCGCCGGTCCGAGCCCGGTGGTCCAGAGGCGTCCGCCGAGGCGATCGCGGGCCTCGAGCACCACCACCCGGCGTCCCGCGTCGTGAAGAGCGCGCGCCGCGGCCAGTCCGGCGATGCCGGCGCCCACCACCGCGATGGGCAGAGGCTCGGCCGCGGCGCGGGTCCTTGGAGCGTCCTCCTCAGGAATCGGCGCCGGCCCCTCGGAGGCCCGGGTCGAGAGCGCCGGCACCAGGCCGAGCTGGAGCAGAGAGCTGAGAAAAACGCGGCGATCGAAGGGGCGGCGTGAGGTCGGCTGCATGGAGGCAGGATATAGGGCGTCGCCGGTCTTAGCCGGCCGCGGCTTCGGGCGCTGGCGAGTCGGGCGCGGGCTCCAGCAGATGGCAGTAGGCCCAGAGGTAGGCCGGCGAGAGGACGGGAACCGCCATCACCAGTCCCTGAAGCCACAGGGGCCAGGCGTCGACGGCGCCTGCAGCGTGGGCGAAAAATAAGCCGATGACGCCGAGGGCGGCCAGCAGGCGCACGGGTTCCCGGAGCGAGCGACCGAGCCTTCGGGCGAGGCTCAGCCTGGCCAACGCGGTCATCTGCAGCGGCAGGGCCAGCAGCAGGGTGTAGATCCACACGATGGGCAGGGCCAGCAGGCTGGCCACCAGGGTCAGCTGGGCGAAGGCGGTGGCCTCCGGGCGCCAGCGGAAAACGGCCAGCCCGGCCAGCGCGAAAATCGCGCCGGTGACCAGCAGGGGAGGCGGCTCGAGACCGAAGCAGTAAAGCATGCGGCCGAGGGTCAGATTGCGCGGATGGCCCGCGGCGCCTCCCGAGACGGCGCCCAGCATGTCGAGCAGGTGGCGAACCCCCGGCAGCAGCGCGACGGCGGTGACCGCCACGCTGCCGAGGGCTATCCTGCGCGCCCTCGCGTCGCGCAGCGCGAGGCCGTAAACCATAAAGAGCGGCGGCATCAGAACCGCGATCGGCTTGAAGGCGAGGCTGAGCCCTAAGGAAACGGCCGCCGCTCCGGCCTGGGCGCGCCACGCGGTCAGGCCGAGAACGATGGCGCCGATCGCCGCCGCCGAGACGTTACCCGCGGTCAGCCCGACGCGGACCGCGTCGGCCAGCAGCAGAACGACCGCGCCGGCGAGGCCGCGCAGCCACCAAGACCAGCCGGTGGCCGCAGACGCCAGCCAAACCGTCGCCGCGGCGCCGGTTACGGTGAGGGCGCGCA
>JBCCLG010000789.1:0-3046 GCA_039027015.1 Acidobacteriota bacterium
CCTGGGCGCGCAGGGCGGACTGCAGACGCTCGTTTTCGCCGATCCAGTCCTTGGCCTCGAGGCCGGTCTCCGCGGCCAGGGTGCGCGCCAGCTCGGGCGCGCTGTAAATATCGCGCATCTTGAGGGCGATGCCGGTGATGTTGCCCTCCAGCTCCAGAAGGCTCTGGGCCGTTCGCGTCTCCACGAAGGCCAGGCGCTCGTTGGCGCTGGCGCTGCCGACGTCGAACACGCCGCGCACGGTGAGGGTGCGCTCGCGGCCGCGCTCGCTGGTCAGGCGCAGGCGCTGGCCGGTGGTCACCCCCAGCTCGTCGGCCAGGGCGACGCCTATCAGCACGTCCCCCGGAGCTAAATCGAGGGAGCCGCGCACCAGGCCGGCCTCGAGATCGAAGATCGCCGACTCCCGCCCGGGCTCAAGACCCGTGAGGCCGATCGGCAGCACCTTGGAGCCGCGCTGGAAAAAGCCGTTGCCGGTGATTTGAGGCGCCACCGAGACGACCTCGTCCATCGCCTCGATGCGGTCGACCAGCGGCCGCCAGCCGGCCAGCTTGGCCCGCCGCTCGTTGGTGCGCTGCACCGCCAGCAGGGTGAGGGTGGAGTCGTCGCCCGCCAGCTCCCGAGGCTCGAGCTCGGCGGGCGTCAGGGTGACGTGGGCGATATTGCCGATCACGTCCTCGGTCAGGCTTGCGTTGAGGCCGTTGATCAGGGCCGCCATGAAGGTGAAGGCCACGATCCCCACCGCCACGCCGGCCAGGATCAGGACGGACTGCAGGCCGCTGCTGGTCAGGTAGCGAAAGGCGACTTTGATCTCGAAGGGCAGCATGGCGGTGCCGCTCGCTTCACGGGCTGCCGTGGGCGGCCGGAGCGCCGCCGTCGGCGCCGTCCCCGGGGATTTCTTCACCGCCCTCGAGCACCGCGCGCACCTCTGAGCCGGCCACCAGCTGGCGGGGCTCGAGGGCCACCCGCTGGCCTTCCTCGAGCCCTCCCAAGACCACCAGCAGAGGCGACGGCCCGTCGATCACCTCGATGTCGCGCCGGCTGGTGACGCCGTCCTCCACCACCATGACCCAGGTTTGGGTACCGCCGAGGCCGGCCACCGCCGAGCGCGGCACGGTGAGCGCGCCGGGATGCTCGGCCACGGCGAGATTAGCGTCGAGGCTGAGGCCCACGGGCAGGTCCGGGGCGCCGGCCTCGCCCGTAAAGCGCAGGCGCACGATGGCGGCGCCGCTCAGCCGATCGATCCGCCGCCCGATGTAGGAAATCTCGGTGGTCCAGGTCTCGTCGGCGCCGCCGCCCAGGGTGGCCACCCGCGCCTTCTGGCCGAGGGCGATCTCGCCCAGGTAGCGCTCGTCGACCTCCAGCTCGACCTCGGGATCGGTGGCCGTGGCCAGCTCGTAGATCACGTCCTCCGGGCCGACCACCTGACCGGGGTCGACGGGTCGCGCCAGCACGTAGCCGTCGAGGGGCGAGGTCAGCACGTAGTCGTCGAGGCGCGCCGCCAGCTCGGCCAGCACCTCGCCGCCTTCCTCTACCCGCCGCTCCATGCGCGCCACGTCGAGTCTCGCGGCCTCCAGCTCGCTGGGCGGCAGAAGCTCACCCTCTGCCAGCCGATCGGCCCTTTCGAGATCGCGCCGCAGCTGCTCGAGCTCCTCCTGATCGCGCCGCAGGGCGAGCTCGGCCTGGGCCTGGTCGGCGCGCACCTGGCGGGCGTCCAGGCGGGCGAGCACCTCGCCGACGCGCACGGCCTCCGCCTCTTCCCGGGTCACCTCCAGCAGGCGGGCGCGCACCGCCGGCACCAGGCGGTTGCTCTTTTCCGGACGGATGCGCCCCGAAAGAGCGAGCACCCGGCGCACGTCCTGGCGGTCCACCTCCACGACCTCCACCTCGGGCGGCCGCTCCAGCAGCGCGCGGGTGCGCCAGCCGCCGTAGGCCAAGGCCGCCAGGATCAAAACGAAGAGCAGTGTCCGGATCAGTCCCCGCATGGGTCTCTCGCCTCGTGGAGGGTCCGCCGCCAAAAGATAGGGCGTCACCGCTACCGCGCTGCATCGCGGCGCCTGCGCCAGGGATTTGGGGGACTTTAGCAGCCCGCGAGCGCTGCTAGCATGGCCGCTGGCACAACCCGCAGGAGTTTTCGATGTCTTTTCTTCGAGTTTTCCTCGTCTGCGCCGCGACGCTCTGGGCGGCCGCGGCCCCACCCCTGATCGCCCAGGACGCCGCGGAGGCGCCCACGGTGACCTTCAAAAGCACCGAGCTGACCTCGAGTCTCTACATGCTCGAGAACGTGGGCGGCTTCGGCGGCGGCAATGTCGGCCTGCTGATCGGCGAAGACGGCGTCATCATGGTGGACGACAGCTTTCCTCCGCACACCGAGCAGCTGCTCGCCGCGGTTGCCTCGGTGGTCGAGGATCCGGTTGATTTCGTGATCAACACCCACGTGCACGGCGATCACTCCGGCGGCAACGCCGAGCTGCACGGACAGGGCGCCATCATCGTGGCCCACGACAACGTGCGCGTTCGCCTCAAGGCCCAGGGCGTGCCGGGTGACGCCGGCGGCGAGAGAAAGCCGACGCCGCCCGAGATGCTGCCGGTGCTCACCTTCGCCGACGCGGTGCGCTTCCACCTGAACGGCGAGGAGAGCTTCGTCTTCCACGTCGAGGAGGCCCACACCGACGGCGATTCGGTGATCCACTTCAAGACCTCCAACGTGATCCACGCCGGAGACGTTTTTTTAAACGGCATCTTACCCTTCAACGACCACGACAACGGCGGCAGCGTGGACGGCTACATCGCGGCCCAGGAACAGATCCTCTCCCACACAGACGGCAGCACCCGGATCATCCCCGGTCACGGTCCGCTCGCCACCCCGCAGGACCTCGAGAAATCGGTGGCCATGCTCAAGGACGCCCGGCACAAAATATCGGAGCTGATGGTCGAGGGTCGCTCGATCGACGAGATCATCGCCGCCGAGCCGCCCAAGGCCCATGAAGCCATGAGCTGGCGGTTCATCACCACCGAGCGCATGATCCGCCAGGTGCACCGAGGCCTGGCC
>JBCCLG010000790.1:0-3040 GCA_039027015.1 Acidobacteriota bacterium
AAACGAGAGCGCCGCGGCCTCCAAGGCCTATAGAGCCGGCTATAACCTGGTGCTCGACGAGAATTGGCGCGGCGCCGTCGACGCCTTTGACGATCTCGTGCGCAGCGCCCCCAGGAGCGAGTGGGCGGACGACGCCAGCTTCTGGCGCTGCTACGCCCGCGAACAGCTGGGGCAGGACGACGCGGAGGTCTTCGGCTGTTTCGAGCAGCTGCTCGAGCTCTACGACGACAGCGAGTGGCTTGACGACGCCTTGAGCACCATGGTGCGCCTGGCCAAGCGCCTGGAGCTCCAGGGCCAGCCGGAGTTTCGCAAGCGCATGGGAGATTTCGAGGATGAGGTCGACGACTCGCTGCTCTCGATCCTCATCGCCCTGGGCGAGATCGGCGACGAGCGCTCCGTGGAGGTGATCCTCGAGCACCTCGACAAAACGCGGGACGAGCAGACCCGGGCGCGCATCGTGGAGACCCTGGAGGAGGCCGAGTCCCGGAAGGCGATCGACAAACTCCTCGCGCTTCTGGCGGACGACCCTTCGGAGCGGGTGCGGCTCGCGGCTTTAGAAACCCTCGCGAATCACGACACCTTCGACGCCGGAGCGGAGCTTCGGCGGCTCGTGACCGACTCCTCGCAGCCGACCTTTCTGCGCCTCGCGGCCCTCGTGGGGCTGGGCCCCACCGCGGCCGACGCCGGCACCCTCGAGCTGTTGCGCACCCCCGCCCTCGGCGCGGACGACGAGCTGGCCCTGGCCGCGATCGACGCCCTTGGAGACACCGACAGCGAACGGGCGGTCGAGATTCTGACCGGGATTCTCGGTCAAAGCCCGGTGACCGAACGCCGCTACGAGGCGGTCGACGCCCTCGAGGACCTGCACTTCAGCAGCGCCGTCGAGGCGCTGCTGAACGTCGCTCGCGAGGATCCTGACCCGCGCCTGCGTCGCCTGGCCCTCGAGGCCCTCGGCGAGATGGAGACCGAGGAATCCCGCGACGCGCTGATCTCGCTCCTCAAGGACCTCAACCGCTAGCTCGCCCGCTCCTTCGCCCGCTTCGCTCCCTCACCCCCACCCTCGACGAAAACCCCAGGAGAGCTCCCATGTCGCCGCAGCAGCTTCATCTCGCCCGCGTTTCGCTTCTTCTTTCACTCCTCGCCCTCGCGCTCCTTCCGAGCCCGGGACGCGCCGACGGCGTCAGGCTCCCTCCCGATCCGGTGAACGCCGGTCTCGAGGAGCGCCTCGACTGGGCGGTGGGCGAGGCCCGCCAAGAGCCGCGGGGAGCCTGGGTGGGCTACAGCGTGGAGCTGTGGGCCACCCCTCGCTGTCATTTCGTGTTCGGCGGACTGAGGATCACCGGAAACGCCTGGGGTCTCGGCCCGGGCCCCGACCTCGGCGCGCGCCTCGGCGGCGCCACGCCGCTCCTGGGCGAGTCGGCGCCGATCAACCGGGAGTTCGAGGACGCCGTCCTGCGCCCGATCGCCGTGCTGCTGCGCCTGGGCTCCAGAGGCCAGGTGAAGGGCGTCGACCTGGTGGACTTCGGGATACCGGCGGATTTCGAGGGCGTGAGCCTTCTGTGGCTCGGCGCCGCCAGCCCAGACGCCAGCTTCGACGCCCTCACCGCCCTCTACGGGGCGGGCTCGGCCTCGAAATCCGGCCGAGAAGAGCTGGTGGAGCTGGTGGGCGTGCACGACCGGCCGGCGGCCGCCCGCTTTCTCGGCCAGGTCCGCGACTCCGACGCGGCCGTCTCGATTCGCGAAGAGGCCGCCGAGGCCCTGGCCGACCAGACGGGGCCAGAGGCTCTGAAGCTCCTGGTCGCCACCGCGCGCGGCTCCTACCCCACCGCGGTGCGCGAGGAGGCCGCCGAGGCCCTGGGCGACAGCCTCGCGGAGGGCGCAGAAGACGCCCTGATCGACCTGGTCCAGGAGCCTGCGCTCTCGATCTCGGTGCGCGCCGAGGCGGTCGAGGCCCTGGGCAGTCGCCCGACCTTCGCCGCCGCCGAGGCGCTCGAGGCGCTGCTGTGGGGCGAGGAGCCGCTGGACGTGCAGGAAGAGGCCCTCGAGGCCCTCGAGGACATGGGCCACTGGGGCGAGGAGGCCGCCGTCGCTCTCGCGCCGGACGTCGAGGTTCTCTTAACCCGCGTCGTCCGCGATCACCCGCGAGCGGACCTGCGCGAGGAGGCCGTCTCGAGCCTCGCAGAGCTGCTGGACGACGAGGCCCTGCCACTTCTCCGGGAGATCGTCTTTCAGGACGAGAGTCTCGAGGTTCAGGAGGAGGCTCTCGACGCGGTCGCCGAGCTTTCGGGCGCCGAGGATTTCCTGATCGAGACCGCCCGCGACCATCCCCACGCCGAGCTTCGGGAGGAGGCCGTGGAGTATTTGGCCGAGCGCTCCGGCGACCGGGTGATCGGCGCCCTCGAGGAGGTGATCTACCTCGACCCGAGCCTCTCGGTGCAGGAGGAGGCCCTCGAGAGTTTGGGCGAGCTGCCGGGCACCGAAGGCCTGGCGCTGCTGGTGAAGGTCGCGCGCACGCACCCGAACCGCGAGATGCGGAGCGAGGCCCTCGAGGTGCTCGTCGAGCGCGGCAGCGCCGGAGACCGCCGCGCGCTGCGCGCCCTCGAAACGCTGATGCCGTCCTGAGGAGCGGGCGCGCGGCGGCCTAGAGGTGCTGCTCTAGGTGCTCCAGCACTCGCCTGTAGAGATGCAGGCGGTGCTCGGTGCCGGTGATGCCGTGGGCCTTGTTGGGATAGAGCATGATGTCGAACTGCTTGCCCGCCCGGATCAGGGCGTCTATCAGCTTGATCGAATTCTGCGGGTGCACGTTGTCGTCGTGGGTGCCGTGGAGCAGCAGCAGACGGCCCGTGAGGTTCTCGGCTGCGAGGATGGCTGAGGTCCGGTCGTAGGCGTCCTGATGGGTGCTCGGCAGCCCCATATAGCGCTCGGTGTAGATCGAGTCGTAGAGCCGCCAGTCGGTGGGCGGGGCGCCGGCGATACCGAGCTTGAAGAGAGCCGTGTGGGTCAGGTGGTAGGCGGTTGTAAATCCGCCGCCGCTCCTGCC
>JBCCLG010000791.1:0-3032 GCA_039027015.1 Acidobacteriota bacterium
ATCGAAGGTCAGGGCGAGGCGAGGGGAGTCGATACTGGCCATGGGGTGCGGTTCCGGCTGGCTTGGAGGGGTTGGGTTTCGGCTCGAGAGAGCGGAATCTCGGCGGGAAATCAGAGGCGGCGGTGGCGGAATCGGTCTGTTCGGAGAGCGCGGAGAATACCATGGAGGGCGGGCCGGGGCTCGCGTGCGCCCGGGCCCTCGCATGCCGGTGTGTTCGCCGCCGGGCGGGATTGAGAGGCGCATTTCTCAAACCTTTTTCGCCGGCCCGGCATCCCAACAAAAGAGCGCGACTCGACCATGACGATGACCCCTCAGCCACCGACCCAGGACGGCCTTTCCTCGCCGGTCCACTCCGCCGCCGCGACCTCCGATCGCGCGTGGGTCGAGGCCGCGCAGCAGGGCGACGTCTCGGCGTTCGAGCAGCTCTACAGGATGCACTGCGGCCGGGTGTATGCGCTCTGCCTGCGGCTTTGCGGCGAGGCGAGCGAGGCCGAGGAAATGTGCCAGGAGTCCTTCGTGAGGGCGTGGCAGAAGCTCGACACCTACCGCGGCGGCTCGGCCTTTTCCTCGTGGCTTCACCGGCTGACGGTCAACGTGGTTCTGGGCAGCTGGCGGGCGAAGGGGCGCTATCGCCAGCGGGTGGTTTCCCTGGGTGAGGCGAGCGACCTCGAGGAGCCCGCTGCGGAGCGGCGGCGCGTGGGCCTGGCGGTCGACCTCGAGCGCGCCGTCGCCGCGCTGCCGCGGGGCGCCCGCACGGTCTTCGTGCTGCACGATGTCGAGGGGCTGCTGCACCGCGAGATCGCCCAGTTGACCGGACTGGCCGTCGGCACCTGCAAGACTCAACTGCACCGAGCGCGCAAGCTGCTGCGCTCGAGTTTCGAAGGAGAAGCTCAATGACGGATCTCTCCGCCGCGGACGATGCCGCCCTCGATGCCTGGTGGCTCGGCGAGCTGGACGAGCGAGGCGTGAAGGCGCTCGCCGAGAGGATGCTCGAGGACCTCGCGTTTCGCCGCGCCGTCCTCGAGCGGCAGCGGCTGTTAAACCGCGTGCGGGCGCTGCCGCGGGACGTCGAGCCGCCCGCCGACCTTTGGCCGACGATCGCCGCTCGTCTGGAGGAGCCCGCCGCCTCGAGCCCCCCGGCAAGGCGTGAGCCTCCGGTTGATCGTCGTGCGGCGCGATCGCCGTGGCCCCGGCAGATCGCGGCGGCCGTTGCGGGCGCCCTGGCGGGCGGTCTTCTCGCCTGGGGTGCTCTTATCGGCCAACCGGCCGGCGGCCCGGCGCCCGCCGCCGCCGGCGCGTCTCTGGCGTCTTTTGGCGACGGCTTAGACCCTCGAGGGCAGGACCTTTCGACCGCGCTCGAGGCTGACTTTCTGCGCGCTCGAGAGACCCTGTGGGTCGGCCTTTTGGCGCGGCGTGATCAGCTGCCTCCCGAGATCTGGGAGGCCGTGGTCGTGAATTTGGCGATTCTCGACGACGCGATTCGAGATCTGCGGATCGCGCTCGATGACGACCCCGGGAATCGACGCCTCGAGAAGATGCTGCTGGCGAACCATCAGAGGCAGCTCGATTTGCTGCACCGCCTCTCTCGCGGGCTCGTCTGAAACGGGGCGGGCGCCGCAGCGGGAGTCGGTCCAGCAGCCCCTCAGGCCTGAGGATCCGCGCGAAGCCAGCGGCACCCGACGCCGGGAATTTCGCCGGCTCGAGCCGCGTTCCGTTAAGCTGCCGCCCCTTGGCGTGCCCCCGGTTCAGCCATCCGGCCACCTCGCTGGAGCGAAGACCAGGGGACAACGCACCATCACAGCGCGCCGCGCGACGGAGGATAGAAGTGCCATGCCGTACCCGGAATTGATGCTCAGGCCCATGCGTGAAGAATTGACGTCGGTCGGCTTCGACCAGCTGATGACCGCCGATGACGTCTCCAACTGGCCCGGCAAGACCGCGAAGTCGGCTCTTCTGGTGATCAACTCGGTGTGCGGCTGCGCGGCCGGCATGGCGCGCCCCGGGGTTCGCCACGCCCTCGAGGCGTCGGCGATCAAGCCCGACCAGCTGGGCACGGTCTTCGCCGGTCAGGAGGCCGAGGCCACCGCGGCGGCGCGCGGTCTCTTTCCGCAGGTGCCGCCCTCGAGCCCCTCGATGGCCCTCTTCCGCGAAGGGGAGCTGGTCTTCTTTTTGCCCCGCCACCGTATTGAGGGCCGCACCGCCGAGGATGTTGCCCACGAGCTTTCAGCGGCCTTCGAAGAGCACTGTCAATAACCGGCGACCGCGCCGAGGCGGAGAGCGTTGTGGGTACCTTTCACACCGGTAAAAGCGAGCTCCACGGCATCACGGTGGTCGTGGAAACCAAGTCCGACGACCTTTACGTCGGGCGCTGCGACGACATGGACGATCGCGAGGTCATCCTCCTGGACGCCGACGTGCACCACGCGGCCGACGAGACGCCTCGCGAGCAATACCTGGCCAACGCCGCGCAGTGGGGCGTGTTTGCCAAGCACCGTCGTCTGGTGATCGACGTCGAGCAGGTGGTTTCCGTCCGTCGTCTGGGCGAGCTGTGACCGCCCCCCCGCGGGGCGTCTCCGCCCGCTGGGCGGTGGCCGCGGGCGCGCTGCTGGCAGCCGTGGCCGTGGCAGCGGGCGCCTTCGGAGCCCACGGGCTCGAGGGCAGACTCGAGCCTCGCGCGATCGATCAGTGGGAGACCGCGTTCCGCTACTTGATGTACGCGGCCCTGGGCACCGTGGCCAGCGGTCTTTGCGGAGCGCGGCTGGCCGGCAGCCTGCTGATCGCCGGGGGCCTGATCTTCGCCGGATCGGTGGGGGCTATCGCCCTCGGCGCGCCGAGCATCCTGGGCGCCGTAGCGCCGGTCGGCGGACTCTCCATGATTCTCGGATTCGTGGCCCTGGCCTGGGCGGGCTGGAGATCCGCCTAGGAGTTACCCGAGGCAGGGGCTAGTGGACGGCCCCGCTAGAGATCGAGATCGGCAGCCAGGCGATCGGCCCTCGCCATCCCCTCGAAGCTCGGCAGGACCACGGCGCCTC
>JBCCLG010000792.1:0-3026 GCA_039027015.1 Acidobacteriota bacterium
CAGCTCCATCACGATGTAGCCGGTGCCGTCTTCGGCGAAGGCGAAATCGTAGAGGGTCGCGATGCCCTCGTGCCGCATCTTCGCGGCCACCTTGGCCTCGCGCAGGAACCGCTGCTGCAGGTCCTGATCCCCCTGCAGCTGGGGCCTGATGATCTTGATCACCCGCAGCTCGTCGAGCAGCTTGTGGCGGGCCTTGTAGATCGCGCCCATGCCGCCCTCGCCGAGCTTGGCGAGGACGTCGTATTTCTGCTCGATTTCTCGGATGCCGATCCGCACTTTCGGGCCTTCTCCCTGCTGTCGGGTGATGGGGCAGAGGATAACAGCCCAGCGCGCTGCCGCGCTCCAGCGCCCGCTAGGAGGCGGGGGCTTCGAGGGGCCGGACTCCAGCGGCGAGGGACAGGACCAAAAGCATCAGCGCTCCCGCCAGCCAGAAAGGCCAGGCGAAGTTCTGGTCGTAGAGAAATCCCGCCGTCACCGGCCCGAAAACCCGGGCCAGGGAAGCGCTCGACTGGAAGGTGCCCATCACGCCGCCGCGCTCGCCCACCGGCGCTGCGCTCGAAACGCGAGAAAGAAGCGCGGGGTGGACCAGGCCGCGGGCCATGGAGGCGATCGCCAGGGGGATCAGCAGGAGGGCGACGGTCGGCGCGAAGGGCACGCTCGCCAACGACGGCGCGAGCAGGGTGCAGCCGATGAGGAGCAGCTTTTTCTCCCCGAACCAGCGCACCAGGGGCCGGATCGCTCCGCCCTGAATCAGCGCCGAGAGAACCCCCATCATGGCCAGAATGAAGGCCACCTGGTGAGCTTCCCACTGGAAGCGGTCCAGCATGAAGAAGGCGAACATCGTTTCGAGCTGCGAAACGCCGAAGACGAAGATGAAGTACGCGGCGCAGAAGCGCAGCACTTCGGGCGAGAGCCCGCCGCGAAAGCCGCCGTCGCTCTCATCCTCAGCCTTCGCCTGCACCGGCAGCTCCTCGAGGCGAAGGAACGCGACGACGAGGTTGACGCCCGCCAGGCCGGCGGCGAAAAGGAAGGGCACGTGATAGCCGTAGGAGGCCAGGGCGCCTCCGATCACCGGCCCGAGGATGAAGCCCAGGGCGAAGCTCGCGCCCAAAAGGCCCATATAGCGCGCCCTCTCCTCGCTGTCGGTAGCGTCGGTAATATAGGCCGAGGCGACGCTGATATTAGCGCCGAAGAAGCCGCCGAGAAGGCGCGCGACGAACAGCCAGGGCAGCGTTTGTGCGAAACCGAGCGTGGCGAGAGAGAGGGCCGTTCCCGCCACCGTGATGAGGATCACCGGGCGTCTGCCGATGCGGTCTGAGAGGCGGCCCCAGATCGGCGCGAAGACGAACTGCATCGCCGCATAGCAGGTGAAGAGCAGGCCCAGCTGACTCGAGCTCGCGCCGGCCTGTTCGGCGAAGAACGGCAGGATCGGCAGCACGATGCCAAGGCCGATCAAGTCGACTATGACCACCGCAAAAAGGCTGGCGAGAGAAGATTTATTCGAGGTCTGGCTCATCACGTGGCTCGGGCGATGCGGGGTCACGCAGCGCCGCTGCCGGCAGCGAGCACGGCCGGCCCGAGAAGACTACCGCGAAGGCCACGCGGGGAGCAGAAAAAAGAATCGCTCGCCCCCGGCGTGAAGCGCCGGAGACGGAGCGAAGACCCGGTTCGAGCTGGCGCCAGTATCCGCCGGCCCGGTGAAGGGAATTTGAAGAGAGCGGAAAGTTGATCGATCTTGACGACGGAGCCGGGGCTCCGTAGGGTCCGGCCATGCTCTACCCACCAGCAGCGGAGAAACCGGCGGACCCGATCGAAGCCGAAGGCGCGGCGCTGCTGCTGGCCAACGGCCTCTTCCGCACCGTTTACGCCAAGACGTCCCACGGCCTGGTGCGCGGCCCGAGCCGCTGGCCGATCGCCGGCGTGGTGGACGCCACCTGCGCCGGCGAAGATGCGGGTGAGCTGCTTGACGGGCGGCCGCGAGGGATTCCGGTTGTTGCCTCGGTGGAGGAGGCCCTCGAGTCCGCCGGGGAAAACGCAGCGATCACCCACTGCGTGATCGGCGTCGCGACGGTGGGCGGGGTCCTTCCGGGGCCGCTGCGCAAAAGCCTGCGCCAGGCGGTGTCGGCAGGCCTCGTGGTGATCAACGGCCTGCATCACCTGATCTCGGAAGAGGAGATCGGCCTGATCGCCCTGGCTCAGCAAAGCGGCGCGGTGCTGCACGATATCCGCAAACCGCGCCCGGCCAAGGAGCTGCATTTCTGGTCGGGCGAGGTGCTCGATCTCGCCATCCCGAGAATCGCGGTTCTCGGCACGGACTGCGCCCTGGGCAAGAGAACCAGCGCCGGCCTGACCCGCTCGGCCCTCGAGCGGCGAGGCGTGCACGCCGAGCTGGTCTACACCGGGCAAACCGGCTGGCTGCAGGGCTATCGATACGGCTTCATCTTCGACTCCACGCCCAACGATTTCGTGTGCGGCGAGCTCGAGCACGCCATCCTGCACTGCGCCCGGCGCTCACCAGCCGCAGCCCAGAACGACAGCAAGCTGACTGGCCGGCTCGCGCGCCGTTATGACTAGCGGCGCAGAAAGCTCGCCACCAACTCTGAACCACGAGCCAGAGCCCACCGCAAGACGGCAAGCTCAGAGCGCAGAGTTGGCTGCTCAATGGTTTTGGCTAGTGTAGAGGGCTCGCCAGCAAGGCTGGATCTCTCCTGCTTTGACTGCTCAAGCACACTGCCAACTTGCGCGCTAGAGCACTGCTCGTTCGCCAGCCGGAAAGCGGCAAGGGGCGACAAGTTGGACAGCTGCCTTGCCAACCAGCAGCCACGCGCGACGTCAAGCTCGTTGGCCGGCGAGAAGCTTGGTTAGCACTGACGCTTGCCAGCGACCGCCCTCTTTAAGCCGAGTGCGGACTGGTCCGCTTGCCAGCACGACAGCCAGCACGACAACCAACAGCACAAATCAGCTCGCAACCGAAGCGACGCGTGCAAGGGGCTCGCCCCATGCCTTTGGCGTCATCAAGCCGCACA
>JBCCLG010000793.1:0-3021 GCA_039027015.1 Acidobacteriota bacterium
CCTCCCTGCCTTGAGTCTAGAATCCGGGCTCCGTCTTGTGAGATTCGACTTTTTAGTCTGGCATTTTCAAAACTTTGTCTTCCGATAGTTCGCGACGAGCTTCCGAGTCCTTCTAGCGACACACCTCCGCCCGGCGCCTCGACACGCCGCGCGTCAGAGATGGCGAGCACCATCCGAGGTCAGACGGCTCCGGCCTTCGAGAGCCGCGAGCGCCACCCCCATTCAAGCCCGATATTCCAGCTGATAACCAGGCCTCCATCCCGCAGACCGAGCCACGCCGGCTCGGCCCCACAGTGCCCGGGCCGCCCTCCCCGATTGCGGAGCGCGAGTTGCCCGATGCGGCTGCCGTCGTCGTTCATACCCGGACGCCCGCGCGGCGGGAGCGGGAAAGCGCAGGCCTTAAGACCTCCAGGATTCAGACGTGGCGATGAGCTTTACCCGTGAAGAAGCCGTGCGCGATTATCGCCTCGCGGTGCTGAGCCGCGAGGCCAGTCTTTTGGGTCGCCGGGAAGTTCTGACCGGCAAAGCCAAATTTGGAATTTTCGGCGACGGCAAAGAGCTGCCGCAGCTGGCCATGGCCAGGGCGTTCGAGCCCGGCGACTTCCGCTCCGGCTACTACCGCGATCAGACCTTCATGCTGGCCTCCGAGATGGTCACCCTCGGGCAGATGTTCAGCCAGCTCTACGCCGACCCGAATCCGGCCCACGAGCCGGCGTCCTCGGGCCGGCAGATGAACAGCCATTTCGCCACCGCCACCCTCGACGAGAACGGCGCCTGGCGCCGGCTCACCGACCTCAAGATCTCGAGCGCCGACAGCTCGCCCACCGCCTCGCAAATGCCGCGTCTGGTGGGCCTGGCCTACGCCTCCCGGCTCTACCGCGAGCTGCCGGCGCTGGCGGATCGCGACGGCTTTAGCCGCGGCGGCCGCGAGGTGGCTTTCGGCACCATCGGCAACGCGAGCTGCGCCGAGGGTCCGTTTTGGGAATCGGTCAACGCCATCGGCGTTTTGGGGGTGCCCGCCATCCTGTCGATCTGGGATGACGATTACGGCATCTCGGTTCCCAACGATTACCAGATCACCAAGGCGGATCTTTCCTCGGTGCTCTCCGGCTTCCGGCGCGACCCGGCGGCGTCTGAAACGGGCGGCGGCTTCGATCTCTACACCGTGCGCGGCTGGGACTACCCGGCCCTGGTCGACGCCTATCAGCAGGCGGCGGCGCGCGCCCGCGCCGAGCACGTGCCGGCCATCGTCCACGTGATCGAGCTGACCCAGCCCCAGGGGCACTCGACCTCGGGCAGTCACGAGCGCTACAAATCCGCCGAGCGGCTGGAGTGGGAGCGCGAGCACGACGGCATCGCCCGCCTGCGCGCCTTCCTCCTCGAGCACGGCCTCGCCGAGGAGGCCGAGCTGGCCGCCATCGAGAAGGAGTGCAAGGCCGAGGTGCGATCCGCCCAGCGGGCCGCCTGGGCGCTCTTCATGGATCCGATCGCCGAGCAGCGCGAGGCCCTCGCTTCCCTGATGGAGAGCGCCGCCCGCGACACCGCCGCGGAGTCCGAGGTGGCCGGCCTGGTGCAGGAGCTGCGGCGCATCCAGGCGCCCTGGCGGCGCCACCTGCGGGTCGCCGGTCGCGACACCCTGATCGCCCTGGCCGGCGCCGAGGCTCCGCCGGAGCGCCGCGCGCCGCTCGTCGAGTGGCTGGCGGATCTCGACGCCTTCGGCCATCGGAGCTATCAGACCCACCTGCACAGCGAGTCCCCCGAGGCCGCCCTCGAGGTGGCGGAGGAGCCCGCCGCCTACGCCCCGGACGCCGAGGAGCTAAACGGCTTCGAGGTGCTCAACCACTGTTTCGACCTCGCCATGGCGAAGCATCCCGAGCTGGTGGCCTTCGGCGAAGATCTCGGCAAGCTGGGCGACGTCAACCAGGGCTTCCGCGGCCTGCAGGAGAAATACGGCGAGCTGCGGGTCGGCGACGTCGGCATCCGGGAATGCACGATCCTCGGCCAGGCGATCGGCCTCGCCATGCGCGGCATTCGCCCGATCGCCGAAATCCAGTATCTCGACTACCTCCACTACGCTCTGCAGATCATCTCAGACGACCTCGCGACCCTGCGCTACCGCACCGGCGGCCGCCAGAAAGCGCCGGTGATCATCCGCACCCGCGGTCACCGCTTCGAGGGCATTTGGCACGCCGGCTCGCCGATGTCGGGCATTCTCGGCCTGGTGCGCGGCGTCTACGTCTGCGTGCCGCGCAACATGACCCAGGCGGCCGGCATGTACAACACCCTGCTGCGCAGCGACGACAGCGCCATCGTGGTCGAGGTGCTGAACGGCTACCGCCGAAAGGAGCGCCTGCCGACCAACGTCGGCTCCTTCACCGTGCCCCTCGGGGTGCCCGAGATCCTGCGGACCGGGGGCGACGTCACCCTCGTGACCTACGGCGCCTGCTGCCGGGTTGCTCTCGAGGCCTCGGAAAAGCTGGCGCGCTTCGGAATCGAGATCGAGGTGATCGACGCCCGCACGCTGCTGCCCTTCGATCGCCACGGCAGCATCCTCGAGTCGGTGCGCAAGACCAGCCGCCTGGTGCTGATGGACGAGGACGTTCCAGGCGGCACCGCGGCCTTTATGCAGCAGCAGATCGTCGAGGAACAGGGGGCCTTCCACTGGCTCGACTCGCCGCCGCGGTCGATTTCGGCGGCCGAGCACCGGCCGGCCTACGCCTCGGACGGAGACTATTGGTCCAAGCCCCAGGCCGAGCACGTTTTCGACACCGTCTACGAGATGATGCACGAGAGCGATCCTCGGCGCTTCCCGGTCTTCTACCGGTGAGATCCTCTCCGTGACCCGCGCTTCTGGAACACCCCGTGTCACGATCGAGAGTCCTGAGACACCTGGGCCCGGGCCTGCTGCTGGCCGCCACCTCGATTGGCGCCAGCCACATCCTGATGAGCCCGGAGGCCGGGGCGCGCTTCGAATTCGCCCTGGTGTGGCTGGTGCTCGCCGTGCACCTGCTCAAATATCCG
>JBCCLG010000794.1:0-3009 GCA_039027015.1 Acidobacteriota bacterium
ACTTCAGGCTACCGCGGTCGGCTGCTTCCGGGGGGCGGGTTGCGGGCTTTGCAGGGCTGCGAGCCGGCCTTCGCTGCGCTTTCGGGGGCTGCTGGACCGGCCTTCGCTGCGGCGCCCGGGGGGCTGCAGCGAAGGCCGGTCCAGCAGCCCCCGAAAGCGCAGCGAAGGCCGGCTCGCAGCCCTGCAAAGCCCGCAACCCGCCCCCCGGAAGCAGCCGACCGCGGTAGCCTGAAGTATTCTGGAGGTTCTCGGCCATCCGCCGCGGATCGAGCCGCGAAAAAACAGAGAGGAGACGCCGGTCCACGCGTCTTCCTGACAACCAGTTTTCGGGATTCACCAGCATGCACGCACCTCACCGTCATCCCTCGTCGCTGTCCGGGCGCCCGCTCCTGCTGCTGGCGGCGTGCAGCCTGCTCCTGGCGGCGGCGAGCGCCGCGGACTCGCCGGACCGCTCGACCCTCATCGAGCCGACCTTCATCGAAGACGAGCCGACGCCGTTCAACCACGTGATCGACGGCCCCGACCCGATCTCCACCGAGCACCTCAACTGGCTGGTGGAGGTCCAGCCGCTGATCACGGGCCGGGAATACCGCTTTTTCCGCAATCTCGAGCGGACCTACCAGCGCGACGCCTTCATCGAGGCCTTTTGGCGCGTCCGCGATCCGTATCCGCGCACGGCGCGCAACGAGCTCAAGGAGCGCTGGCCGTTTCGGGTCGCGGAGGCCAAGTCCAAATTCGGCGCCCTGGAGGACGACCGCTCCCGAATCTTCCTGGTGCACGGCCCGCCGACCAACAGCTTCGAGGTGCGCTGCTCGAAAACCCGCTCGCCCGTCGAGGTGTGGTCCTACCGCGGCACCCAATTCACCGACATCAACGCCGTTCTGATCTTTTTCAACAGCCGCTACAGCGATGGGCAGGGTCGGCTGTGGCGCCCGGGCTACAGCGACTTCAGCGCCGATTCCCTGATGCGCCGAGCCGAAAAGTGCATCAACGGGCAGGAGATCCTCCGCCTGATGTCGGTGATTCGCGCCAATACCGACCAGTACGAGGTCACCCTGGCGAGGCTTCTGGCCAAGCCGCGGCCGTCGAGCGAGGAGTGGCTCGACAGCTTCCAGGCTTTTTCTACCGACGCGCCCGAGGACTCCGTGCAGGTCGCCGGCGAGGTCGACTTCGCCTTCCTCGGGCGGCATCAGCACCGCACCGTCGTCCAGGGCCTGGTCAGCCTCAAGGCCTCGGACGTGGAAATCGGTGAGTTCGCGGGGCATCGCTCGTTCGACTTTCAGCTCAACGGCGAGGTGCTCAAGGACGGCGAGCTCTTCGAGAACTTCCGCTATAAATTCGGCATGCTCGCGGATTCGGCCGCAGAGACCCTGCCGATCAGCTTCCAGCGCTTCCTGCGTCCGGGCGACTACCGGATGATCCTGCGGGTCGACGACCTCAACTCCGACCGCGTCTTTCGAGTCGAGAGAGCCCTCGAGGTACCCCAGGCCGACAACGTGCTCGAGCTGCCGATGTTCAAGGATCCCGAGACGGCGCGCATCTTCGAGGAGGCGACCGCGGCCCTGGCCTCGGGCGAGACTCGGGTGCAGCTGATTCCGCCGCGCGGCGATCTGCAGACCGGCTTTACCCGCTTCGACGCCATGGTCTCGGGGGACGAGATCACCAAGGTGCGCTTCGTGCTCGACGACAAGCCGATCCTGACCAAGAACCGTCCGCCCTTCCAGGTGTCGATCGACCTGGGCCCCTACCCCGATCTGCGCTCACTGCGCGTCGAGGGCCTCGACGCCTCGGGCGAGATCGCCGCCGAAGACGAGCTCTTGATCAACAGCGGCGGCTATCGCTTTGTGGTCAAGCTGACCGAACCCCGCGCCGGCAAAAGCTACGAGAAGAGTCTGCAGGCGCGCGCCGAGGTCGAGGTGCCGGAAGGCCGCAACCTCGAGCGCCTCGAGATCTACCTGAATGAAACCCTGACCGCGACGCTCTACCAGGAGCCCTTCGCCCATCCGATCGTGCTGCCCGAGGGCGACGAGGTCGCCTACGTGCGCGCGGTGGGCTACCTGCCCGACGGCAACACCACCGAAGACCTGGTCTTCATCAACGCCCCCGGCGAGGTCGAGGAGCTGGAGGTGCAGTTCGTCGAGCTCTACACCAGCGTCCTCGACTCCCAGGGGCGGCCCGTGGACGGCCTGCAGCAGAGCGAGATCAAGGTGCTGGAGGACGGCGTGCCTCAAACCATCTCGCGCTTCGAGGAGGTCAAAGACCTGCCGATTCACGTCGGCATCCTGCTCGACAACTCGGCGTCCATGGCCGGCGTCCTGGGCGACGTGCGCCGCGCAGCCCTGACCTTCATCGACCAGGCGATCTCTCCGAAAGACCGCGCCTCGGTGATGACCTTCAACAGCTTTCCCGAGCTGAAGGTGAGCCTCACCAACGATAAAACCGCCCTGGGCGCCGGCCTCGCCGGCCTCTCTCCGGAAGGGCGTACGGCGCTCTACGACAGCGTGATGTTCGGCCTCTATTACTTCACCGGCATCAAGGGCCAGCGCGCTCTGCTGATTCTTTCGGACGGCAAAGATGAGTCGAGCCGCTTCGACTTCGACCAAACCCTCGAATACGCGCGCAGGGCCGGCATCACCCTCTACACCATAGGACTGCGCCTCGGCGACGGCGGCGCCCGCTCCAAGCTGTCGCGGCTGGCCTTCGAAACCGGCGGCGAGAGCTTCTTCATCCGCGACGTCGCCGACCTCGAGTCGATCTACGGGGCGATCGAGCGCGATCTTCGCTCCCAGCTCCTGATCGCCTATCAAAGCTCCAGCAACCGGGAAGACGGCGAGTTCCGCAAGATCGATCTGGAGGTCGCGAGGTCCGACCTCAGCGTCCGTACGATCAGCGGCTACTACCCCTGAAGCCGCCCGCGGCGCTCGAGGCGGGCTCGGCCTTGAGGGCTGCAAGCAGCGTCTCGAACTTCGTCACCACCCTCTCCCAGCTGTGCTCCTGGGCCGCGGCGCG
>JBCCLG010000795.1:0-2999 GCA_039027015.1 Acidobacteriota bacterium
CCGATGCTCTACTACCTCGACAACTACACCAGCTCCAACGCCGGGCCGAACGAGAACTTCTGCCGCGAGCTCTTCGAGCTGCACGCCATGGGCGCCGATAACTACCTCGGCATTCGGCAGCAGAATACGGTGCCCACCGACGGCCAGGGTCGGCCGGTGGCCTACGTGGACGCCGACGTCTTCGAGGCGACGCGCGCCTTCACCGGATGGTCGGTCTCGAATAGCTCGAGCAACGCCGAGGTCGGCAACACCGGCGAGTTCCACTACCGAGCCGAGTGGCACGACCGCTTCCAGAAGACCGTTCTCGGCGTCTTCATGCCGGCGGATCAGCCGCCGCTCAAAGACGGCATGGACGTGCTCGACGCGCTGGCGGAGCACCCCGGTACCGCCAGCTATATCTGCGGCAAGCTGTGCCGCAGGCTCACCGTCGACAACCCCCCGCAGACTTTGATCGACACCGCGATCAGCGCCTGGCAAACCCACATCGACGCGCCGGATCAGCTGGCGCGGGTGGTGCGGGCGATCGTTCTGGCGCCCGAATTTCGCGACGGCTGGGGCGAGAAGGCCAAGCGTCCCTTCGAGATCACCTGCGGGGCCCTGCGCGCCGTCGGCACGCACCTGCGTTTCCGCGTCGACGAGGGGGACACCAACGCCTTCCTCAACCGCTACAACGACTGCGGCCAGGAGCTTTTCCGCTGGCCAGCGCCCAACGGCTACCCCGACGTGCGCGGCGCCTGGCAGAGCAACACGCCGCGAGCCATCACCTGGCGACTGATGCAGTGGCTGATGGATTTCGACGACGATAGCGACCTCCACTACCTCGATGTGGTGGGTCAAACGCCGCCGGGCGTGCGCACCGCGACGACCATCGCGGATTATTGGATCGACAGAATTTACGGGCGTCCGCTGCAGGAAGAGATGCGTCAAGAGCTCATCGACTTCATGGGTCAGGGCATCAACCCGGATTTTGAGCTGCCGCTTACTACCAGCAGCTCCACCGCCCAGCGTCTGCGTGCGCTGGTCGGCTTGATGATGATGCTGCCGAACTTCCTCTGGAAGTAACTCGGTCAGACGACGACGACAACAGCCTGCAAGAATCGAGGTCAACCACGCCCATGAATACCAATCGTCGCCGCTTCCTGACCGGCTGCTCCGCCGCCATCGCCGCCTTGGCCGGCTCTCGCTTTGGCCAGTTCGCCTTCGCTGGCGAGCCCGGAGACAACGACGAGATCCTGATCGTGCTTTTTTTGCGCGGCGGGATCGATGGCCTCAACCTGGTGCCGCCGATCGCCGGCCCAGACCGGGGCCACTACGAGACCGCCCGCCCCAACCTTCAGGTGCCCACCAGCGGACCCGACGCCGCGTTCAATCTCAACGGCCTGCTTGGCCTCCACCCGTCCGCGGCCGGACTCTTCGACCTTTACCAGGACAATAAGCTCTCGGTGATTCACGCCGCCGGCATGACGGAGGCGAACCGCAGTCACTTCGACGCCATGAGCTTTGTGGAGCTGGGCACGCCGGGCTTCAAGAACACTCCCACGGGCTGGCTGCACCGGCATCTCGACACGACCGGCAACATTCCCGAAGAGATCATCATGCCGGCGCTCTCGGTGGGCAACCTCACCCAAAGCTCCCTGCGCGGCTCGCGGGAAGCGCTCAACATGAGCAACATCAACGACTTCGCGCTCGGCAACGTCGGCCCCTCCCAATGGCGCTCGGCGGTGCGCACCTCGCTGCGTCGCATCTACTCCGAGAGCGGCGACACGTGGCTGCACGACACGGGCCTTCAAACCCTCGACTCGCTCGACATCATCGAGCAGTCTGTGCAGGGCGACTACACGCCCGCCAACGGCGCGGTCTACCCCAACACCTCCCTCGCCAACAATCTGCGCACGGTCGCCCGCCTGGTGAAGCTCAACCTGGGCCTGCGCGTCGCGACCCTCGATCTCGGCGGCTGGGACACCCACAACGGTCAGGGAGACGGCGCCGGCGGCTATTTTGGCGACCGCGTGCGGCAGCTTTCCGAGGCCCTCTCGGCCTTCTATCTCGATCTCGACGGCGCCGGCGCGCAGGACTACACCAGCCGCATGACTCTGGTGGTGCAGAGTGAGTTCGGTCGCCGCCTGCGCGAGAACGCTGACCGCGGCTCCGACCACGGGCACGGCAACGCCATTCTGGTGCTCTCGGGCAACGCCACCGGCGGCGTGCACGGCGTCTGGCCCGGCCTGGCTCCAGGCCAGCTTTTCGACGGCGCCGACCTGGCGGTCACCACGGATTTCCGCCGGGTACTCTCCGAAATCCTGATCCGGCGCATGGGCAATCCCAACCTCGGGGACGTTTTCCCCGGCTACGGCGACTACCAGCCCCTGGGCGTGGTGAGCGGCACAGACCTACCGCCGATTTACGGTCCCGGCATTCACGATGACGACTTCGAGTCGGGTAACCTCTCCAAATGGAGCAGCGTGGTAGGCGGAGCCTGAAGTCACGGATTTCAGGGTCAAGGGCTCTAGGGCTACTGATTCCAGGGTCCTGGCCCCCGATCTCGCGGACGCCGGTCTCAGAGGAAAGAGGCCGTGGCTGAAATCGTCACCCTCACGAGGCGACCGTCGGGTCTTCTGAGCCTGGCGGACGCCCTTCTCGTCAGCGACGGCCTGCGGCGCGGCGGCCTGGCCGTGCTGCCCACCGAAACCGGCTACATGCTCGCCGCCCGGGCCTGCGACGAGGCGGCGGTTCTGCGCGCCTTCGAGGTCAAGCGGCGAGACCCCGCCCAGCCCATGCACGTGGCCTGCGGCTCCCTCGAGATGGCGCGCCGCTTCGCGGTGCTCTCGGCGGCCGCCGAGCGCGTGATGGGCGCCTTCACCCCGGGGCCGGTCACCGTGGTAGCCCCCAAGAAAGAGCCTCTGCCCGATCGCCTGGTCACCCTGCGCGGCACCGTCGGCCTGCGGATTCCCGACTGCGCCGCGACCCTCCAGGTGGTTCTCGCGCTGGGCGAGCCGATC
>JBCCLG010000796.1:0-2997 GCA_039027015.1 Acidobacteriota bacterium
GCGCGCCGGCGGTCGCCGCATCGCCCAGGCGGAGACCGAGGTGGTCGTGACCGCCGGGAATGAAACGGCGCCGAGCGTGCCCCCGGGCGCGGGGCTGCTCTACCCGGGCGGACAGGAGCTGCGGCCGGAGCACGACCTGAGCGCGCTGGTGGTCATCGACGGCACCTGGCCCCAGGCCAAGAGCCTGTGGTGGCGCAATCCGTGGCTGCGCCGCCTGCCGCGCATGACCCTCGATCTCCGCGAGCCCTCGATCTACGGACGGCTGCGCCCCGAGCCCTCGCGTCGCCACGTCTCCACCCTCGAAGCCGCGGCCGCGGCGCTCACCGCCTGCGGCGAGTCCGCCGAAGTCGAGACCGCGCTGCGCCGGATCTTCCGCACGCTCGTCCAGCGCTGCCGAGACGCGCCGGACCTCAAGGCATAAGAAGCGGTCCTCTCGACTCGAGCGCCTCCTGGAGTCTTGCCTAGCCAGTTGCGATCGGGAACGCGCCCGTCCTGAGGCGCGTCGTTATCGCGGGTTCATTGACTCGTACAACAAAACTGTTGTACAACAAAACTGTTGCGCAACAATTCTGTTGTGCGATGGAAGGCAGACGGGTGAAATCTCATGATCAGCAGCAAAGTTGGACCTCCGGTGAGGGGCGATGATTTTTTCGACCGCGAGCAGGAGCAGCGTCAAATCTGGGAGTATCTCCGCAGCGACGACCTTCTGCTGCTCGCGCCGAGACGCGTTGGCAAGACTTCATTGATGCTTCGCCTGCACGACACGGCAGGCGAAAGAAACCTTGAGGCCGCCTTGGTCAGCGTCGCTGGGGCCGTCGACGAGGTCGGTTTCGTCCGGAAGCTCTATGAATCGGTGTCCAAGCTGGACTCAGGCACCGAGGTTCTCAAGCGGCTCGGCAAAGGCCCCGTTGGCAGATACCTCAGCCGGGTCAAGAAGATGAGCGTCTCCGGGTTCGCCGTCGAGTTTGGGGAAGGGGATCCCTGGGAGGAGCTGGGTGCAGCCCTGGCGGAAGCGCTGGATCAACACCGCGGGCGCCGACTGTTTCTCATCGACGAGGTTCCGGTATTCGTCCTTGAGCTGGTTCGGCAGGATCCATCGGGAGAACGAGCGCGGCGCTTCCTGAGCTGGTTCCGGGAGCTGCGGCAGAACCCCGAACGCCGGGGAGGTCTTCATTGGCTGCTGGCGGGTTCGGTTGGTCTCGATACGGTGGCGGCTCGGCTGGGGCTCGGCGACACGATCAACGATTTCTATTTGGTTCGCCTGGGCCCGTTTGACCGTGAGACCGCGAAGAGCTTCCTCGCCCGTCTCAGCGCGGCCTACTCGTTCCCGATCCAGGAAGACGCCTTGGAGCACGCGTTAGACCGGGTGGGTTGGCTGATCCCCTACTACCTTCAGCTGCTGTTTCGGGAGCTGCGCGAATACTGCACTCGAAGTGAGGTTGCCGCGGACGTGGAAGCCGTGGACCGGGTCTACGAGGACCTTCTTTCGGCACCGAAGAAAGGCTACTTCGACTACTGGCGACAGCGCCTGCCCGAAGAGATCGGGAAGTCCGACGCGGGGCTGGCCCTACTCCTTCTCAACGCGGCGGCCGTTGACCCGAACGGAGTCACGCGCTCTTCGCTGGAGCAGCTCTTGGCGGAGCGGGTGATCGACCCCGATGCGAGAGGAGAGAAGCTGTCCTATCTGCTGGACGTTCTCGAGAATGACGGTTATCTCGTCGAGGAAGAGAAACGCTACCGCTTTCGGTCGCCCCTCCTGCGTGAGTTCTGGCTCAGAAGAGTCGTGCCATGAGCGGGCTCGAGAGCTATCCGCTTCGCGACACCGCGATCTACAACCCGCACCTTCTCAGCAGGGAAGAGCTGATCAGCCTCTTTGCCGCTCGGCGGCAGCTTCTCGGAGGCCTGCTCGAAGATATCTCTCGATGCGAAGAAGACAAGACGCCTCAACATCATCTGCTGCTGGCCCAGCGGGGCATGGGCAAGACGATGCTGCTCCGTCGTCTCCAGTTCGCCATTGAGGATGATCCGAAACTTGCCGAGGTTTGGCTCCCTCTCACCTTCCCCGAGGAGCAGTACAACATCGGTGGTTTATCGGACCTTTGGATGAACTGCATCGACGCTTTGGGCGACACCCTGGAGCGGCTCGAGAGGTCCGCCGAGGCCGAGCGTCTGGACTCACGGCTGGAATCCCTGCTGCCTCTCGACGAGGAACGCCGCGAGCGAGAGACGCGCTCGCTGCTCACGCAGACGGCGTCGGCACTCGACAAGCGGCTGGTGCTGCTCATCGACAACATCGATTTGATCCTAGAGCGGATTCAGGATCAGGCCTGGGCGCTGCGCGAAATGCTCTCCGAGGAGGGCGCGATCCTCCTGATCGGAGCGAGCGCCCACGCGCTTGAGGTGAGCTACAAATACGACCAGCCGTTTTACGACTTCTTCCAGATTCATGAGCTTGGGGGCCTGAATCTCGAAGAGACGGAGAATTTGCTGCGTCACTATGCGGAACGTTGGGGGAGCGCCGGAGTCCTTCAGATCTTGAGCGAAGAGCCCGGCCGTATTCGTACGCTGCACACTCTGACCGGCGGCAATCCGCGAACGATCACGCTGCTCTACACCATCCTGGGCCGTGGCCTTGATGGCGACGTGCGTACGGATTTAGAAAGCCTCCTCGATCAATGCACCCCGCTCTATAAGGCTCGTCTCGAAGCACTCTCGCCTCAGCAGCAGAGGACGGTTCACGCCCTCGCGGTCCACTGGAATCCGGCGTCTGCGGCCCAGGTAGCCAGCGAGCTTCGTCTGGGCGTCAACGCTGTTTCGTCGCAGCTGACGCGACTTGTCCGTGCTGGGGTGCTGGAGGCGGTTCCCTTTGATCCCAAGACGAAAACAGGATTTCAGCTCGCCGAAAGGTTTTTCAATATCTGGTATCTGATGCGCGCGACCCGTCGGGCGCGGAAGCGGCTGATTTGGCTGGTTGAGTTCTTGAGGATGTTCTATAGC
>JBCCLG010000797.1:0-2994 GCA_039027015.1 Acidobacteriota bacterium
ATCCACATATAGCCAAGGTAGTTGAGGGCCTGGGCGTCGTCGGGGTCCAGCTCCAGCAGCGTGCCGAAAGTGGCGACCGCCTGCTCGCGCTGGCCCGTTCGCTCGTAGGAGGCGCCGAGGGCAAAAAGCACCGGCACGCGCCGCTCGGCCTCCGCCTCCTTCCGCTCGGCGGCGATCGCCTCGAGCCACGGGATCGACTCCTCATACATTTCCTGGCGCTGCAGCAACCGGGCGGCGAAGAGCTTGCCCTCGGAGCTTTCCTGGGCCAGGGTCTCGAGAATCTCGAGCGCCGCTTCGGACCTCGCGCCGTCGAAGAGAAGGGCGACGCGCTTGGCTTCGGTCTGTCGATTCTGCGGCTCCAGGGCGTCGATCAGGGCGAGGGCCTCGTCAACTCGGCCGAGGCCGACCAGGGAGTCGGCCCTGATCTGCGTGCCGATCGGCGCGATGCCGGGGTCTTCGCTGGCCTCAAGAACCTCGCCCACCTCGCCCATGGCCGCCCAGCTTTCCCGGGCCGAAAGGCGAGTGGCCAGGCCCAGGCGCAGGGTGGCCTGCAGCTGGCTGCGGTTTTCGCTGGCGGCGGCGGCCTCAATCGCCTCCCGGATCACCCGGTCGCCGGCCTCCTGCTGCCCCTTGACGTCGAGAACCTCCGCCAGCCCTTGGGATGCGGCGGCGACCTGCTCTGGACTCTGCGCCATGTCGATGACGTCGCGAAACTCCTCGGCGGCCACCTCGAGAATGCGGCCGCGCTGCGCGATGGTGCCGAGGGTGAGGCGGACCCGGGCACGAAGGGCCCTATCCTCCAGGGTCGGCAGCTGCCGGCGCATGGCGTTCATGGCCCCCGAGAAGTCTCCCACCCGTTCATGGAGCCGGCTGAGAAGGAGCGCGTCCTGAATTCGGCGCTCGTCGTCCTCGGTCTTGTCGACGATGGGAGTGAAGACCTCAATCGCCTCTCGGTAGCGCAGGAGAGAAGAAAGCACGGCCGCCTTCAGCCGCTGAACGCCAGAGCTCGGCGCGCTGCGCGAGAAGGGGTCGAGGAGTATCTTCTCGATCAGCGCCAGGGACTCCTCATGGCGTCCCGCCAGGTGGTACTCCCGCGCCAGGGTCTGGCGCACGCGCTGGCCGGTGAGCCAGTCGCCGTCGGGCGAGTCTTCGAGGGCCTCGGCCGCGCCGGCGTGGTCGCCGCGCTCGGAGCGCAGCTCCGCGAGCTTGAGGCGGTGATCGGGGTTGGACGGCTCCAGGGGGATCAGGTCGGCCAGCGCCTTTTCCGCCTCGGCGTCGCGCTCCGCCGAGAGCAGAGCGTCCACCAGCATCGACTGGATCACTCGGTTGCGCGGGCTGTATCGGGCCGCGTCGGTGAGAACGTCGGCGGCCCTCTCGGCGTCGCGGCCAAAAAGATAGAGCTGTCCGAGAGACGTGAGCGTCCGCAGATCGGTGGGGTCCAGCTCCCGCAGCTTCTCGTAGGCCCCCTGGGCCACGGCGTAGGAGGAGGGCCGCTGCTCCCCCAGCCGCAGGTGGGTCTCGGCGAAGAGGCGGAGAATGTCGGGATTGTCTTGGGACAGGCTGCGCGCTCGGCCGAGCAGCTCGAGGGACTGCTCCAGGTAGCTTTTCTGCTGCTGCTTGGTCCGCGAGACCTGCGCCAAATAGCCGTAGAACTTGGCCGCCTCGAGAAAATTGTAGGGGTCCGAGGAGTCCAGCTCGGTCGACTTCCCGAAGGCGCGAACCGCCTCCTCGAACTCGCCGGCGTCGGCGTGGAGCTTGCCGAGGGCGAATTGATAGTGCGCCGCCAGCGCCTTCTCAGGACTCGGAGCCTGCTCGGGACCAGAAGCGTCCCCGGCGCTGCCGGACGCTTCGGCCCGCGTAGCGGCGCTTTCGGTGGGCTCCTGGGCCGGAGCAGCAGCCGCGGAGCCGAGAATCAGAACCGCCAGGAGGGTCGGCGGGAAGACCGAGGGGCGGGGCGGCGAGGAGGGGTAGGAGGGTCCGGCAGCTGGCAGCTCAGACATCGTGGGGTGACAGTCCTCGGGTGGTGAATAGGAAGAACGGACGGAAGGCGGGCGGGCGGTTCGGGGCCTCTTCACTCATACGAATCGGCGCAAGGCATCCTCCCATGGAGATTCGCAGCGCCGGAGACCGCGGATGGCTCGAGCGATCAAGCCAACCCCGAGGCTACCAGCGCCGAAGGCGGCTCACAACGAGTTCGAACGCTCTGATACGACGCCTTTACAGACCCAGGGGCCGGCTGTATCATCCTTGCTTACTGTACGTTACGAAGACTTAGCGCCGACGCCGGACCGCCTCGGGCACCACGGATGAGCGGAGCATGGAAGGCCTGCACGCGATAGCCCTGTGCGCAGACTTCCCGAGAAGTCTGCCCCTCGCCTCGCAGGAGAAGCAGCCGGGCCCAGGCCGCCGCGCACACGTCGCCGCTGCGGCCTCGCGGAGAGGAACACCCTCGTGAGCTACTACACCGACACCTCCAAAAAGCTGGGTCAACTCCTCGTCGAGCGAGGCTGGATCAACGGCGAGCAGCTGATTCGCGCGATCCAGAGCCAGCGCATGGTCGGCGGCCGCCTCGGCACCTGCCTGCTGGAAATGGACGTTCTCACCGAAGATCGACTGCTCGACGCCCTCGCCGACCAGCTGCGGGTGCCGGCCGTGCGCGTCGAGCAGCTGCGCAGCATCGATGGTGAGACCCTTCGGCTGCTGCCCGTCAAGGTGGCCAGCCGCTGCCGAGCGGTGCCCTTTTTCGCCAACCGAAACCAGGTGCACGTGGCGACCCTCGACGTTCACGACCTGCGCATTCTCGACGAGCTGGCCTTCTGCACCGACAAGCGGGTCGTTCCGCACATCGTCAACGAGGCGCGCATCTTCGAGGCCCTCGAGAAGTTCTACGGCCTCGAGCTGCCTCGCCGTTACGGCCACCTCCTCGATCGCCTGAACCGGTCCAGAGATGTGTGGGAAGAGAGATCCAAGATTCTCTTTGGGCGCAGCGAGAGC
>JBCCLG010000798.1:0-2991 GCA_039027015.1 Acidobacteriota bacterium
AAATGGCGACTCGTCATCACGGGTCCTTTCGGGTCGATCTTGAATGGGAGCTGGATCTCTTCTGAGTCCCGGCGCTGTTCGGCTATATGGAGAAGATGTTACGACAACAGGAAAATTGATCTTGACCCGGTTCGCAAGGCGAGGCCGTCGGTGGGCAGCAGCGGGCGCATGCCTCTGGCGGCTGCGGCCTTCAAGCGCCAGAACTGCGACTGGTGACGCACTCGATCTAGGGCCATCGGTCCCTGCTGCCAGGAAGTGGTCGATCTTTTTTCGCCAACAGGATGTTGGAGAACCTGCGCGCGGCTCTGGGCGTGCTGCGTCTCGCGAAGAGCTATCGTGAGGTGCCTCTCGAGGCAGCGTATCGGCGCGCCTTGCCCCTCGACACGCCGAAGTACCGCAGCGCTAAGACCATCCTGGAGAAGGGCTCGATCAGCTTCCGTAGAGCGACAGCCCAGAATCGGCCTAAGGCGACACCCAGTGTGACGACCCTAAACCTGGGTGAGCCATGGGACGCTGTCTCAGAAGGAGGCAGCGCTCATGGCCCCAAAGCTGAATCTGGAGGCAAAGATGACAATCCAAGAACTAGCTCGTCGAGGATGGGCCAATACCTCGATTGCCGAAACGCTCGGCGTGAGCGAAGGAGCGGTGCGCTACCACCGGCGCCGCCAGGATGAAGGGGCCGCGGATGGTCGGGCCAAGCAGGTCCATCGGGCGGCGGCGTTCCGAAAAGAGATCGACGCCTGGTTGGAGGCTCAGAGCGACGAGGCGGCCCTGAATCTGGCCGCTCTGCACGAGTATCTGGTGTCAGAGCATCACTATGAAGGCAGTTTACGATCTGTGCAGCGTTTCTACCGCGCCCACTTTCCTCGGCCTCGAAAACGGGCCCGACGGCGCGTGGAAACACCTCCTGGAAGCCAGGCCCAGGCCGACTGGGCTTATTTTCCCGGCATGGTGATCGGGCGCCGCTCGGTGGATGTCTACGCCTTCCATCTGCAGCTCTCCTACTCGCGCTTCGGTGCGGTGGTGTGGTCGACGCGGAAGGATCAGCTGGCCTGGTTGTGGGTGCACAATCAGGCCTTGGAACGCTTGAAGGGCGTTCCGGCGACGATCCGCGTGGATAATGAGAAAACCGCAGTCTCTCGAGGCGCTGGGCCGTGGGGCGAGCTGAACGAGGCCTATCGGCGCTACGCCCTCACGGTGCGATTCCACATCGACCCGTGCCTCCCTCGCAGTCCGGAGGCCAAGGGCAAGGTGGAGCGGCGGATTCGCGACAGTCGCCTGCGGGATAACCCGAGCCGCCGTGCTTGGGACAGCTTGGAGGAGCTCCAGGCCTGGACCGATCAGCGGGTCCTCGAGTCCGCAGCGCGCCGGCGCTGCCCGGCGACGGGCACGACGGTCGCTGAAGCCTGGGAGAAAGAACGCCAGTTCCTGGCACCACTTCAGACGCTGCCAGAGCCCTTCGACGTCGCCTTGAAACGCAAGGTCACCCGCGACTGCATGGTGCACTTTGAGGGCAGGGCCTACTCGGTCCCGTTTGCCCTGATCGAACGCCATGTCGAGGTCCGGGGCTGCTCGGGCCGGGTCCAGATCCTTTCGGGGTGCCAGGTGGTGGCCGAGCATCCACGGCATACGGCGAGACGCGTGGTGATCGAGCCCTCGCACTTTGAGGGAGAGGCCACCGATGAGGTGCTGCCGCCTCAGCCTCTGGGACGAATGGGAAAGAGGCTTCAGGAGATCGCAGCGCTCGCGCCTGAGGTCCGGCCCCTGGATCTCTACGCCGACCTCGCGGCGGTGGCCCGATGAGCCCGCGCGCCCGCAAGAGCGCTGAGCCCCAGCTCGATCTCGACGTCACCCGAGACCGGCTGCTTCGCCTGGGCTTGCCGCACGCCGCCGAAGCTCTCGGGGACCAGGTGACCGCCGCGATCAAAGACACGGTATCTCCCCACAGGTTCCTCGACCAGCTCCTCGAGGCTGAGCTGGGCTGCCGAGAAGAGAGGCGCGTGAAGACCTCGCTGCGCCTTTCGGGGCTGCCTACTGGGCAGACCCTGGGCAACTTCGACTTCGCCTTCCAGCCCTCGATCGAGCGGAGCAGAATCGAGACGCTGGGAACCTGTGCGTGGATCCGGGAACGCTACACCCTGCTGATTCAGGGGCCTCCCGGCGTCGGGAAGACCCACCTGGCGATCGCTCTGGGCGTTCAGGCGATCGAAAGTGGCTTCTCCGTCGCTTTCTTCCGGCTCGAGGAGCTTCTGGCAGCGCTCAAGCGCGATGCGGACCTGCCGCCAGCTCGGCTGCGGCGGCGCAAGTACAACAACGTCGCGCTGATCGTGATCGACGAGGTGGGTTTTGAGCCGATGAGCCGCGAGGAGGCGAGTCTCTTCTTTCGCCTCGTCTCCTATCGCTACGGCCGCGGCAGCATCCTGATCACGACCAACAAAGGCATCCGGGACTGGCCGGAGATCCTGGCCGGTGACGAGGTGCTGGCCACCGCGATCCTCGATCGGCTCCTGCGCCACAGCCACGTGCTCGACATCAAAGGGCGCAGCTATCGGCTGCGTGACCTCGAGAACGCTGTGGCGACGTCCTCGTAACCCGTGAGGCCCTCGAGAGGGCTATGGAAGCTGCCGGGCCTGCGGAAGAGTTGCTGCGCTTCTCAGCTCCCTTGAGGGCTACGGCTCAACTCTCCCGCAGCCCCTTGGAAAACACTCCGCAGACTCCGTGTTTCCCACAGCTCCCACAGCCCCGGCGGCGGGATTTCATATTCACAAGGAGACCACCGGAGAGGAGGCAGATGACCGCGACAGACTCGTAAAGGTAGGTGTCGTCTTAGCTCGTAACACTGGGCGTCGCTTGACACCGCATGTGGAAGGCTACGCGGTCCTGCTCTAAAAGCGCCTCGAGGACCTTTACTCTCGCCGCGACGGCCAGCTCATGCAGCGCGCCTTCGGGATTGACGAAGACTCGAGCATGGGCAGCACATACAGCTTCTGC
>JBCCLG010000799.1:0-2990 GCA_039027015.1 Acidobacteriota bacterium
CGAGGGCCTCCATCACCACCTGCTTTTCCTTCGACATCTTCTCGGGCATGGCGATGATCAGCCGGTAGCCCTTGACCGCCGAGGCCATGGCCAGGCCGGTGCCGGTGTTGCCGCTGGTCGGCTCGATGAGCACGGTCTCGGGATCGATCACGCCGTCGCTCTCGAGTCCGGCGACCATGCGCGCGGCGATGCGATCCTTGGTCGAGCCGCCGGGGTTTAGGTACTCGCACTTGACGAAGAGCTCGGCGTCCACGTCGGAGCCGACGCGCTGGAGCGGAACCACCGGCGTCTGGCCGATAACTTCGAGAATGTTGTCGTAAATCATAGAGAAATATCAGGTTGTGAGAAATTCGAGGCTCGCCTTAGCGGCGCATCCGCTTGGCGAGGTTGGACTGGGCGCGCTTGGCGGTCGAGCGCACCACCGGGCTGGCCGACGGGTTTTGGGCGATCTTTTCGAGCGCCTGGCGACCCTGGCGAGAGCGGGTCATCGAGGGGATGTATTTATTGGCGAATTCCTGCGTGCACTTGGGGTGGTTGAGCGCCGCCAGGATGGCCTGCTGGCGGGTGAAAAGCTCCGGCTTGCGCAGGATGGCCAGCAGCACGTTGGAGTTGATCTCGCGCAGGCGCAGCACCCGCTCGACGTGCATCAGGCCGATGTGGCGCAGGGTCTCGCAGGCGATGCGCGGATCCGGGTGGGTGACGAACCAGTAGATGTAGCGCGCCTCGCCGGCCAGCCGACGCTGGATGGTGAGCGGCAGACTCTTGATGCCCGCGGGGGGCTTGGCCGGACCCTTTTCCCCGGCCTGCAGCCGCGCTTCCTCGAGGGTTTTGCGCAGCTTCTCGAAATACTCGACCTTCATACCCTGGCCCTGGGCGTGGTTGAGGAAGCGGGCCAGGAGATCGTCGAAGCGCTCGAAGTAGCCGGTCTCCACCAGGAAGGCGAAGCTCAGCATTTTGACGATCAGCTTGGTGAGCAGATTGAGCTGGTCCTGGGTGCGGAAGCTCTCGACCTCCTGCTCCAGGCGTGAGCGCACGCAGTCGAAGAAGATCTTCTTGGCGTCCTCGCCCTCGGCCGTGGCCATGCGCTCGGCGATGGCGTAGATCGCGCTCACGGGAATCGAGGGGTGGGAAACCACCGACCACATGGAGGTCGGGGTCAGCTTGAGGGCGCTGAAGGTGCGGATCGCCTCCGACGGATGGCCGATCACCAGGCACCGCCACACGATCTGCAGGTCCTGCGGCGTCGGCCGAATGCCGACCTGGGCGAACATCTGGCCGAGGGCGATCTCCTCGGGTTTATGGGGGCTCTCGAGGGCCTGGCGGATGATTTGAAAGCGCGGCCCGGCGACCTGCGGCTGCACCAGCAGATCGAAGACCCGCGGCTCCTCGGCGCGGCGATGACCGCGGATGGAGTAGAGGTCATCGAGCAGCACCAGGTCGGCCTGGTCCCACAATTTGCGGATGAGCCGCTGATGGCGCTCGGCGTCGCCGGTGGGCTGGCCCAAGAAGCTCATGAAGCCGGTCTTCTGATGCAGCAGCAGCTCGGTCAGCGCTGTTTCGTTGTCCAGCTCGTCGGCGCGCAGCAGGTGCTTGATCGCCTTCTCGACCTGCTCGAGATCGACCTGGCTCGGCGCCGCCGGCTCGGCGCCGCTCGCCAGGCTGGCGCAGCGCTCCTCGAGCTTCTCGAGGATGACCACCGCCCGCGAACGGCGGCGCGACGCGGCGTGGGCCAGGGCGTCGAGCCGGCGAGCGATGGCGGCGCCCAGGCCCGTGCCGCTGGCGTGCGTGCGCAGGCCGTCCCACAGTTGGGCCTCGAGCCGGCGCAGGGCGCTCGCCGCCTGGCCGAGCTGGGCGAGGAACCGAGGCGGCCACTCGCGGTCGATCGACGCGTAGGTGTGGCAAAACTTGTTGAGAACCGAGTAGGCCTCGTCGATGGCGGTGGCCAGCGAGTCCGTGGCCGAGACGTCGAGGCTGCCGGGCGGTCCGCCGAGCAGACCCCCGGCCAGGGACAGCTGCTTCTCGAGCCGGGCGACGAAGTCTTCGAGGTTCGCCTGGTGGGCGTCGCCACGGGTCGACGGCAGCTTGCAGGAGTAGATCGGCTCGCGCTCGAAGCGGCCCTTGAACTGAAAGTGCGGGCGCAGGCGTTCGTCGATGCGCTCTAGGAGCCGGCGGGTGATCGTCAGCTCACCGCCCTCGGTATTCTCCGACTGCAGCTCGCCGATATACGTGATGTCGGCTGACGAAATCTCCTCGATCGGCAGCTGAAAAACGATCACCGCGTCGTGGGCGGCGGCGCGAATTTCGACGTCGAGCCCCAGCGGATTCTGCTGCGGATCGAGGTTGAAGACCGGCAGATTGTGCAGCACCTTGAGCCCGGTCATGATGGCGTGGTCGTAGCTGCGCTTCGACCAGAACATCAGCAGCCCGCCGCGGGCCGACCACGAGAAGACCTCGCCGCCGTAGTTTTTGGCCGTCTGCTTGACCAGCTCGAGAAAAGACGTCGAGAGCGTCTGCAGCAGGTCGCGCTGCTCGGAGTGGCGCTCGGCCAGATCGGCCCAGCCGGCGATCTCGAGGCTCAGAAACGACACCTCGTAGGCCTTGCCGGGCTCCATCTTGCGCTCGAATTGGGTGCTGCCCCGCAGCTCGCCGCGCGGCCTCTCGCCCGCGGCCGCGGGATCGGGCTGCTGCTCGGCGCAGCCCGCTAAAGCGCTCAGCTCGCGCTCCAGGGTGGTGCGCAAATCGTCGGGATCTTGGAAGCTGGCGTGGGCGAAGCGGTTTTTGTCCGGCGCGTCGAAGCGCTTGTGAAACATCACCACACGGTCGAAAAGGCGGCTGTCGATATCGTCGAGCTTTTCGGGCAGCCTCTTGCAGCTCAGAAAAATGGCTCGCGGATACCGCAGGGTTTTCCAATAGCTGTACGCCATCTCGAAGTCGCGCTCCGAGCATTGGGTCTGCCCGTGGTCGCCGCCCGCGACGGCGGTATCGTCCGC
>JBCCLG010000800.1:0-2990 GCA_039027015.1 Acidobacteriota bacterium
ATGGCCGCCCGCCGAGCCGCGCCTCTACTGCGGCGACGACGAGGACCTGGACGAGGGTCATTGAGCCGGGGAGCCGAGGCGCAGCCGGTCGACGAGGGATCGGGCGTCGCGAATTCCGGGGGTCTCGGCCCCCTCCTCAGCGAGCATGCCCTCAAGCCCCTCCTCCGCCAGGCCGAGGGCCTCGGCCCGGGCGGCCGGTTCGTCTCGCCGGGCGATCAGCTCGGCGAGGGTCACCTTGAGGAGCTGGGTGTCGCCGCGGTCCGGGCGGGCTCGGCGCGCGATGCCGAGAGCCTCGCGCAGGACGGCCTCGGCGGCCGCGGGATCGCTCGGCGCGAGGGCCCGCCCGTAGCGCCCCAGGGGCCTTAGGAGACGCACGTGACCCTCCGGGAAATGAACGCGACGCAGCTCGAGAGCCCGGCGGTAGCTCTCGAGCGCGTCGTCCGATCGCCCGAGGGCGCGGCGAGCGTCGCCTAGGTTGATCAGCACCCAGGGCGTCTTGCGCTCGCCCTCCTCGCCGAGGGCGCCCAGAATGCCGAGAACGCGCAGATAAAGCTCCTCGGCCTCCTCGAGGCGCTCGGCCTGCTGCAGGGTGCGAGCATAGTTGACCAGGCTGTCGGCGTATTCCGGGTGCTTCTCACCCTGAAGCTCGCCCACCAGCTCGGAGCTCTCCGCGAAAAGCGGCAGCGCCGCTGAAAATTGACCGCTGCGCCTCAGCACCTCGCCCAGGTTGTTGAGCGTGAGGGCGACCAGCGGGTGCCGCCGCCCGTAGAGCTCCGTTCGAATCTCGAGGGCCTCGCGCAGCAGGCGCTCGGCGTCCGCCACCTCGCCCTGGGCGAAGCGCACCGCGCCGAGGCTGCTCAAGGTTTCGGCCACCTTGGGATGAAGCTCTCCCAGCTCGCCGCGCCGCTGCGTCTCGGCGCGGGCCAGGAGTCGCTCCGCCTTCTCCAAATCGCCCAGCTGGTAGTGCGTGGCGCCCAGATCCTGGAGGCTGTGGGCGAGCTCCAGATGAGGCTCCTCGAAGTGCTCCTGACGCGCCTCGTAGGCCAACTCGAAAACCCGCAGGGCCGCCTCCGGATCGCCGCGCTCGAAGAGCAGATCGCCCAGCCGGCTGAGGGTGGTCGCCACCTCGGGAGAACGCGGCCCGTAAATCTCGCGCTTGCGCTCGAGCACCTCCTCGAGTCCCGACTGCCCGGCGTCGTAGCGGCCGGCGGCGTGCTCGAGAGACGCCAGATGCTCGGCGGAGTCGACCTGATCGGGATGATTCGCGGGCAGGTGCAGGGCGCGCAGATCGCGCGCCCGCTCGAGCCACAGCCGGGCCGCCGGGTAGTCCCCCAAACCCTGATAGACGGTGCCCATCACGTCCATCAGATCGGCGCGCACCACGGGCTGACCGGCGAGCTCAAAGGTCACCCGCAGGGCCCCTTGATCGAGAAGATCGCGCGCGGTCAGCTCCGGGCTGCGCGAGCGCGCCGGATCGGCCTGCTCGAAGAGGCCGACCATGAACGCCGCCACGCGCGCGGCCTTCTCGCCCTCCACCAGCGCCACGCGGCGCTCCTCGGCGAGGCGCAGAGCCGAGACCACCAGGGTCGAGAGCAGAAGAAGAGCGCCGAGACCGCTGCCGATCAGGCCGCGGCGATGGCGCCGGGCGAATTTCCCCAGCTGGTAAAGAACCGACTCGCGGCGCGCCAGAACCGGCAGGCCCTCGAGGTAGCGGCGCACGTCGGCCGCCAGGTTCTGGGCGCTGGCGTAGCGCTCCTCGGGACGCAGCCGCGTGGCTTCGGCGACGATGGCGTCGAGATCGCCGCGCAGCTTCCTGGCCGTCCGGGGGTCCGCGGCCGCCTGGCTCGGACGCGCGAGCTCGCCGCGCGCCGCCGCCTTCTCGAGCTCCAGACGCCCGAGACCCGGAGAATAGGGGCTGCGCTCCACCAGCAGCTCGAAGAGCAGCACGCCCAGGGAGTAGAGGTCCGACGCCGTGCTCAGCGCGCGGCCGGCGATCTGCTCCGGGCTGGCGAAGCCGGGGGTCCACAAACGCAGGGACTCCGAGGTCTTTCCGAACTCGAGCGCCAGATCGGGGTCGAGCAGCTTGGCGATGCCGAAATCGAGCAGCTTGACCTGCCCCTCGGCGGTCACCAGGACGTTGGAAGGCTTGAGGTCGCGGTGCACCACCAGGTTGCGGTGGGCGTGGGCGACCGCCTCGCACACCTGGCAGAAAAGCTCGAGGCGGGAGCGCAGGTCGAGCCCGCGCTCTCGGCAGTAGGCGTCGATCGGCTCGCCGTCGACGTACTCCATCACCACGTAGGGCGCGCCGTCCTCGGTGTTGCCGCCGTCCAGTAGCCGGGAGATGTTGGGGTGCTCGAGCTGGGCGAGAATCTGCCGCTCCTGGCGCAGGCGCTGCAGGATCTCGTCGAAATCCATGCCGCGCAGAACCACCTTGATCGCCACCTGCTTGCGGAAGTGGCGGTCCGCCCGGCGCGCCAAATAGACCACGCTCATGCCGCCGCGCCCCAGCTCGCGCAGGATTTGGTAGGGCCCGATGCGCTCTGGAATCTGGGCGCCGAGCTCTTCGCCGACCTCCGCCAGGGTCTCGAGATTGCGCTCGAGCACCGAGAGGATGCGCTCCTCGGAGCGGTCGCTGGCCGCCACCAGCGAAACGAGACGGGCGGCCAGATCGGGCCGCTCGGCCTCGAGATCCGCCGCGTAGCCCGCCTGCTCCGCGGCCGGCAGATCCAGCATTCGGTGGTAGTGCTGCTCCAGCTCCCGCCAGGCCTCCGGATCCAGGGAATCTTCGCTCATCGCTCGAGGGCCTGCGCCAGCCAGGCGCGCGCCATCTTCATCTCCCGCTCCACCGTGGCCTTTGAGATTTCCTGGACGCGCGCGATCTCGCGAATCGACAAACCGCCGAAAAACCTCAGCTCCAGAATGCGCGCCTTGCGGGCGTCGAGGCGCGCCAGCTCCTCGAGCGCCTCGTGCAGGGCCAGCAGCTCCTCCTC